>JAIRNP010000050.1 GCA_031258005.1 Treponema sp. | reverse complement strand
AGCATTTCTTCCGGTCGATCCGTGGGTCTTTGATAGTATTAAAAAAGTCGATAATGGGTGGTATGGTTTGGGAACTCATGAGTGCCTCCAATCTCCCCTCTATCGGCTTTTTTTATCCCTTCTTTACCCCTTTTTTAATGCGCTCGCCCTGAGGGATTGATGAAAGGTTGAAGATTATGGTATGCTTAAGCTGTTGAAAGGGAGTAGTTGCAAAATTCAAAATCAACATGCTGGCGGATAAGTCCGCCTGGTTTTGAATCCCCGGGGGATAACGAGACTTTTAACATGATTTTTCCTTTGCGGATGGGGAAAATTATGTTAAAAGTCTTTTTTTATTGTCAAATAACACATAGAGAGAGGTGCGTTATTATGAGTTTACTCGAAATTGTCCTTATTGCCGTAGGGTTGGCAATGGATGCCTTTGCCGTGTCAATTACCTTGGGTTTATCCGTAAAAAAGCCCAAACTAAGGGAGATACTGCTTCCCGGCGTGTATTTTGGTTTTTTCCAGTCCCTTATGCCGGGGATCGGATATTTTGCGGCCTTCTTTTTTGTAAATACCTTGGAAGAACTGGATCATTGGATTGCTTTTGCCCTGCTTGGATGTATCGGCGGGAAAATGATAAAAGACAGTTTCTCAAAGGAAGAAGGAACGGAGGAGCCGGATAACAATGCTTTTGGCTTTGTAAAAATGCTGGTTTTAGCCGTTGCCACCAGTATTGACGCGCTGGCCGTAGGCACCACCTTTGCCTTTTTCAAGGTTAATATATATACGGCAATAGCAATAACCGGGCCGGTCACATTTTTTATAGCCATAGGTGGAGTCATAATTGGCCATATCTTTGGAACACGATTTAAAGCAACGGCGGAATTTACAGGAGGGACGGTACTTATCATCATCGGGATAAAAACGGTGATCGAGCATCTGTTCTTTTAAGAGAAGTATTACGGTAGGGGCCGGAGCGGTGATTTCAAGCCTTTTGGTTTTCTCACACGCCTTGTAATTGCTCGGCAATGAACCTGGGGTTCACCGGCTGCGAAATTACGGCATTTTTAAGGAAAAGGGTTCGTAACCTGATGTTTCCGAACCAGTCTATTACCTAAATTCATATTAAAACGATATATATACTTGACATATAAAATACTTATGATTAATATAATTTATATGCTATAGGAGGTTTTTATGAAAAAAAGCATACTCACTATGTTCTGTTTAATCGCGGTTTTATCTGCCCTTTCCGCAGGAGGTGGTAAAGATTCGGGGGGAGGCGCTACCAGTACAGGCGGAACTGCCCCAAGTACCCCATTGAAGCCATTCAAACTGGGGCACCTTAACTCGACCGCCCATCTTCTTGCCTTTGTGGCAAAAGAAGAAGGCTTTTTCCAGGAGGAAGGGCTTGATGCAGAACTGACCCAGTTCTCCAGTGCAGCTGAATTGGCCGCCGGTCTTGAATCGGGCAAGCTGGATGTGGCCTTTATTGGCTCGGTACCAGCCATCACCTTTCAGGCTACGGGTCATGATCTGACCATCTTCGGCGGCGCCATGACCAACGGTCACGGCTATGTGATCAAAAGCGAGTTGGTTCCACCGGGATTTAAGCAGGGAGACATCAGTGTCTTTAAGGGCCGGAATGTGGCTTCGGTAAAGAACAGTGTCCAGGACTATGAACTCTTGGTCCTGCTTAAAAATGCCGGACTTACACCAGGAACCGACGTGAATGTGATCTACTTCGGCAGTCAGACCGAAGCCTACAATGCCCTCCAGAATCGGGAAATTGATGGGGTCTCGGTCTATTCCCCCTATGCTTCCCGGGCTCGGGACGAAGGGTATACGGTGGTTTACTATTGTAATGAAATAGCGGAATTCCAGGATCAACCCTGCTGCCGTCAGGTTGCATCCACCGCGGCGCTCAAAGCTAATCCTGCCTTGTTCCAAGCTGCGGAACGGGCCTTTCTTAAAGCCTATAAGTTTTCCCAAGAGAACCATGATAAGACCGTGGAAGATGTCAACCGGTACATCCCGCTCAAGCGGGAACTAGTGGAATACGAGATCTATGGAGGACACAGCATCTCCCGGCCTGATCCGGATAAAAAAGCCACGGTGGCCCTCAAGAGAGGGGTGGTCTCCTTCGGGTATACCCATGATTACGATGTGGAGCCCCTGTACAATACTGCCATCTATAAGGCCGCGCTGGACGACCTTATCAAGGCGAATCCAACAGATCCGATCTATCAGGGACTTTTAGCCCATTTCAACCGGTACGAGTAGGGATATTTCAACCAGGTACGGAGGAACTTCGGTTTTTCTGTACCCCATGGGGAAAGGACGAATCGTGTACAAAATAGAAGTAACCGATCTTCGGGTGGATTATCAGGATTATCATAACCGGAATAAACACGTTACCGCGCTAGGGGGTATTTCTTTCACGGTTTCAGCAGGGCAGTTTGTCAGTATTATTGGTTCTTCAGGCTGCGGTAAAAGTACCCTCCTCAGTGTATTAGGGGGCTTGCACCTTCCCTCGGGGGGCGGGGTTTCCATAAACGGAGTTCCGGTTATCGGTCCTGGGCTTGACCGGGGCTTTGTGTTTCAACAGTATTCTCTGTTCCCGTGGATGACTGCCCGGAAGAACGTGGCTTTTGGCATCCAACAGGTTCACAAGGGACTGTCTAAAAAAGAACGGCTAAAACAAGCGGGTTCTTTTCTGGAAAAGGTAGGACTTGAATCCTTCCAGGATGCCTACCCGAATCAGCTTTCTGGAGGTATGCGCCAACGGGTTGCCATTGCCCGTCTTCTGGCTATGGATACGGAGATCCTCCTTATGGATGAACCCTTCGCCGCAGTGGATGCCAAAAACCGTACGGTCCTGCAAGATCTGCTCCTCAGTTTATGGGAAGGTAATCAGGAGGATAGGGTATTTCCCCCGGACAAGGGGATTGCCAAAAAGGAACGGAAAACCGTGGTTTTTGTTACCCACGATATGGACGAAGCGATTATCATGTCCGACCGGATTATTATGCTGACCCCCAGTCCGGGTCGGATCCTCCGGGAAACGGCAGTGCCCTTTCCTCGACCCCGGAATCGTACGGTTCTGATGCAGAGTAGGGAATACATCCATCTTCGCAGGGACCTGCACACCCTCTTTTTTAATGATTTTGGAAGCGGTATATGAGCGGGGAAACCATTCCGCCTCAAAGGCGGTTACTGCGTTTGTGTCACGTTTTTTTTGTGATTTTTTTGCTGATCCAGTTTTTGCCCGATAGGGTCAGGGGGGATCCTCATGCCGGTTATGCCCTGGCCTTTATCGCCGGCATGGAGGTCTTGACCCTGCTCATTTCGGTATGTATCAAAAAGGAACCAGGGCTCAACCTGTTTCTGGATATCATGGGGTTTGTGTATATCTTGTTGATCGGTTGGACCCTGCTTACCGCTAAATGGAACCTATTAAAAGCATCTTTTTTTCCACCTCCCGGGGTGGTGTTTGAAGCGGCTCTACGGGATAGCAGGGTAATTTTTGTCAACATCAAGACTTCTTTGGGTATTGTGGCCCAGGGGTATCTTTTGGCGCTGATCCTTGCCATTCCTCTGGGGCTTTTCTTGGGTGGGAGTTTCCGGATGGGAAACGCCGCCACCTATATTACCAAATTTTTAAGCGCTATCCCGCCGGTGGTTTACATACCCTACGGTATTGCCCTGCTTCCCACGTTCCGTTCCGTGTCGGTGCTGGTGATCTTCCTGGCTTCTTTTTGGCCGGCCCTGGCAGGGACCATGAGCGGGGTACTCCAGGTGGAAAAACAGATCCTTGATTCCGCCCGATCCCTCAACTTAAACCGGGTATCCCTGCTCTTTCACATTATATTACCCGCTTCCATGCCTCAGATATTTATCGGCTGCAACCAGGGCCTGAGTGTTTCGTTCATCCTGCTCACTTCTGCGGAAATGATCGGCGCCCGTAGCGGCCTGGGTTATTATGTGAAGAACTTTTCAGATCTTGGGGATTATACCCGGATCATCCTGGGAGTTTTGGTCATTGGCATGGTAGTTACGGTGATGGTGTTTTTTTTCAATAAAATCCAGCGGTATTTACTCCGCTGGAAACCCTAAAGGAGGCATCTGTATGCATGCACGAGCGCTGATTCAGCAGGTACTGGAATTAAAACCCACTCCCCGTTTACCGGCGACCCTCATGTCCGGGGGAGCCTGGGCGCTTAACAGTAACGGCTTGTCCCTGGAGAAGGCCTTGACATCCCCGGTGGAAACAGTGGCGGATGTATTGTACCGGGCCTACCGGGAGGTGGATTCGGATATCGTCTGGGCCATGTCGGGGTATAACAATATCATCATCGGGGCCATTGGGGGTAAGATTAAATTCCGTGCTAAGGGTACCCCGGATGTAATCGAAACCCTGATCAAGAAACCTTCTGATGTGGAGCATATTCATATAGAACACCTGGGGGATGATGAACGGGTACGAACCCTTCTTACCATAACCCGGCTCCTTGCAAAGAAGGTACAGGGCGAAACCTATGTTGCCCTGACCCGCTGGGGGCCTTTTACCTTGGCGGGCTTGCTCTACGGTGCGGAAAACCTGATGCGGGATATGTACCGGGATCCTGCATCGGTACACCGTATTCTGGACTTCACGGTTGGGCTGTACTTGCGCTACGTGGAACTTTACATTGAAAACGGGGTTGATTTCATCCTCCTCGCGGAACCTACCACTTCCGGGGATATGATCTCCCGCAAGCATTTTGAAACCTTTGCGGTGCCCATGTTTAAGAACGTATTTACCGCCCTGGGTAAAAAGAACATCCGAACCGCCCTGCATATCTGCGGTAACATCGAAAACCGCCTGGATCTGCTCACCCACATCGGTGCGGAACTGATTTCGGTGGACTACAAGGTGAGTCTTAAAAAGTGCCGGGAAATTTTTAACGGTACCGTCGCCTTTGCGGGGAACTTGAATCCGGTCAATGTTATGCAGCGTGAAAGCCCCGAAGGGGTAGCCAAGGCCGCGGCGGCATGTATCGCCAGTGCGGGGGAAGGACCCGGGTATGTGCTGATGCCGGGCTGTGATATTCCCCCGACAACTCCGGCGGATAATATCAGAGCCATGACCCGGGCAGGAAGGGAAGCGGTGTTTTTGAAATAGACTTGTTCAATAAAGAAAGGGACTCGAAGGTTCCCTTTTCAAAAATAGAACTATGGGGTGGTTCCTCCATCTGATCTTGTGGAACTGCCCCAAATATGTAAGGAGAGGAGAGGCTTTTTCAAAAGTTCAAGATGGGGAAAGGCCTCCGGCGTGAGGAGGAAAAGATGGGTGGATTACCCACTAAGGTTGCACCTAAACGGGAGGATAGGCTTCATGCCTGCATCGCCTATGGGGGCACCCTGTGCGGCATAAAAAATCAGACCCGCTGTGGATGTATGAGCGACGGAGAGCGGGAATTTACCCAGGGTAGTATCTGTCTCATGCTGCCGGGAATCGCCATGCTGAACAGCCTGCCGGATAACGTAAACCTGCTCCACGGCGCAGTGGGATGCGGGGTTTGTTCCCATTCCCAGAACGCCAACACCCGTTCAGGGAACGCGGCTCGTTTCGGTACGGTTAAGGACGGCATCTGGATTTCCACTGCCATGAACGAGGCCGATGTCATAGGCGGGGGTGAAGACAAGCTCAGGCGGGCAATTATCGAAGCGGACAGCTTGTACCGGCCAAAGACCATCACCGTCGTCGCCAGTTGTGTACCGGGAATCACCGGGGATGATGTAGACGGGGTTATTGCCCAGGTACAACCTTTGGTAAGCGCCCGGATCATCCCGGTACACTGCGAAGGGTTCAAGACCAAGATCTGGGCCACCGCGTATGATGCGGTTTACCACGGCCTTGCCGGAACCATGCTGGATGATCCGGAATATCAAAAACCGGTCCTGGAAGATGAACGGGAAGGGTTTGAGATCGAAACCCGTAAAAAAAACAGGGTGAACCTTTTTAATGTATCCTCTATGGGTAAGGTAGATGAAGATGAATTAACCCGCCTTTTGAATGGTCTTGGGTATGAGGTAACTGTGTTTCCCGTATTTGCGAATCCTGAAACCATGTACCGCATTAAATACGCCGCCCTCAATATCAGCACCTGCCCTACCCATGACGACTATTTCCTCACCTTTTTTGAAAAAGCATACGGGATTCCTTTTATGCTGAGCAATATGCCTATTGGGATTGAAAACACCAATGAATGGCTGCGGGGTGTGGCCCGGTTCTTCCATACAGAAGCCCTTGCAGAACGGCTGATAACCACTGAGAACACCCGGCTCAATGAAGCCCTGGCCAAGTACCGCTCTTTTTTTACGGGGAAAAAGGTTTTTGTCAGTGCCGGTGAATTCCGGGCCTTGGCAACTGCCGCGTTGCTTGAGGAACTGGGATTTAAAATTGTAGGGATCCGTTCTTTCCACCATGACGAATTTGCCAATCAGGAATATGAAAAACTGTACCAAGCAGCGGGAGATATGGCCTTTACTATTGCCAACTGTCAGCCCTATGAGGAGGCGAATCTGCTTAAAAAACTCAAACCGGATCTCTTCCTCGGGCATTGGAACGGGAATTCTACGGCGGCTAAACTCGGTATTCCTTCTCATGTGATCTACAACACCGGACTTTCCTATATCGGCTACCGGGGGGCTTTTGAACTCGCCCGAAGGCTCTACCGTCAGCTTTCCAATCCGGCCTTTGCCCGGAACTTGAGCGCCTATGTCCGGCTGCCCTACCGGGAAACCTGGTATGGGGAAGATCCTTTCACGTATATAAAAAGGGGTATGCAACATGGGTGACGTATCCCAAAAACACCGGGAACACAGTTATATTGAACGCCCCCGGTATTTCTGCTCCTTTGGCGGAGCCCTTTCCACCTTGGAAGCCCTGCCGGAAACGATTCCGGTGCTTCACGCCGCGGGAGGCTGCGCGGGAAGTATTGCCTGGGGGCAAAACGGCGGTTCAGGTTTACAGGTAGGCGGATACTGTGGAGGCTTGGCGGTTCCGAGTTCTAACGTAGGGGAACGGGAAGTGATCTTCGGCGGTTCCGACCGCCTTGCTCGGGAGATCCGCCATACCTTGGATATAATGGAAGGCCGTCTCTTTGTGGTTATCACCAGTTGTGTTACCGAAATGATAGGGGATGATGTGCAGGCAGTGGTTCAGGAAATCCAAGGGGAAAACAACCATCCTGACGCGGCATTGGTGTTTGCCCGGACCGGCGGTTTCAAGGGTAATTCCTATTACGGTTATGACCTGGTGATGTCTGCCCTTGCCGACCAGTATGTGCCGAAGCCGGTGAAAACCAAGAAAGGACGGGTCAATGTCCTTGGCATCGTACCCTATATGGACAGTTTCTGGCGGGGAAACTTGGAGGGGGTCCGCAGAACCTTGGAACTGCTCGATCTTGAGGTCAACACCTTCTTCACCGCGGATGATTCCCTGGAGAGCCTTCGGGATGCAGGTTCCGCGGAACTTACTATTGTCGTCTCCGATTTATACGGTATGGAGACCGCAAAACGCTACCAAGACCGTTTCGGTATACCCTATATTTCCCTGTCCCTGCCCATTGGGGCAGCGGCCAGCGCAAGACTCCTCCGGGAAACCGGGGCCGCCCTCAAACTGGAGGCGGATGTAGAGGCGCTTATCGAAAGGGAAAACAAAAAATTCTACCGGTATCTGGAGCCCTTGGCGGATCTCTATTTTGATGCGGATCTGCAGCGCTATGCGGTGGTAATCGGCGATGTGAATTACGCCGTAGGGGTAACCCGGTTCCTCTACGACGACCTGGGCTGGCTCCCGGTGTTGACCCAATTTACGGATATGCTCAATGCGGAGCAGCAGACCGCCTTGGCGAAAAAAGTCATTGGTTCGGCAGGGCAAAAGCCCTTGACCGTATTCGATACCAATGCGAGCGAGGCAGGGAAATATCTCCTGGAGCTCTACCCTAAAAGAGAGACCGATCTGTATGTGGATAGTCTTTCCCCGGCCTTTGTGGTGGGATCTTCCCTGGAACGGGATCTGGCCCTTAAAATCGGCGCCCCCCATCTTTCGGTGAGTTTCCCCGTGGCAAACCGGGCGGTGCTGAATCGAGGGTATACGGGGTTTTCCGGAGGACTCACCCTCGCAGAGGACCTGTTCAGTGCCGCAGTGGCGGCCCGGTAAGGCTTACCAGAGGGATCTCAAGTGATGTAAGGACCGGTGCAGGTCCTAAGGAGTTTTTATGAGTGAAGCATTGTATAAAAAATTGTCCGACGCGGTGGTGGATATGGACGAAGAAGCGGCGGTGGGGTATGCGAAACAGGCCGTAAGGGAAGAGGTGGATGCTTACCAGGCCATTGATAAGGGCCTGGCCAAAGGTATGGAACGGGCGGGGCAGCTCTTTGAGGAAGAGGAATACTTTGTCCCAGAACTTATCATCTGTTCCGATGCGATGAACGCGGGGATAGGGGTACTCAAACCCCACCTGAAGCAGGATAACACCGCGGTACGCCACCGCGGGGTCATCGGCGTTATTGAAGGGGACACCCACGACATCGGTAAAAATCTGGTCAAGATCATGCTTGAGTCTTCCGGGTTTGACCTGATTGATCTCGGCCGGGATGTATCGCCTCAAATCTTTGTGGATACGGCGGTGGAAACCAAGGCGGAACTCATCCTCCTTTCTTCGCTTATGACCACTACTATGGATGCTATGGAGGAGGTGATCCGGATCCTGGTAAAAGCGGGGATCCGGGATACCGTCAAAGTGGCCGTAGGGGGAGGGCCGATTTCTCAAGCCTTTGCGGATCGTATCGGCGCTGATGGTTATTCCAAAAACGCCACCGAAGCGGTACGGCTGTGCAAACGCCTGGTGGGAGCGGTGGTATAATGGGGGATCTATTCTCACCCAAGGAACGGCTTCTCCGTACCTTAAACAAACAGGGAAGGGATCGGCCGCCCCTTATCTGTCCCGGAGGCATGATGAACGCCGCGGTTGTAGAGGTGATGGAAAAGACCGGTCATACCCTGCCTGCGGCCCACCACCAGGGAGCCCTTATGGCGGATCTGGCCTGGGATGTGTATGAAAAAACGGGCTTTGAAAATTTCGGTCTTCCCTTTTGTATGACCATTGAGGCAGAGGCCCTAGGAAGCGCTGTGGATTACGGTTCCCTTACCTGTGAGCCCAAGATACGGCAGGAAGCTTTTCCTTCGGTAAAGGACCGGGCGTTTGCGCCGAAAAGGGCCATTGAAAAAACCACGCGGGCCGCGGTGGTACTGGAAGCAGTCAGGAGCCTTTCCAAAACATATCCCGATATTCCGGTGATAGGCAGCATCACAGGCCCGCTCAGTACTGCCGCTTCCCTGGTAGATCCCATGACCTTTCTCAAGGAACTCCGCCGGAATAAAGAGGACGCGCATCGTTTCCTGAACCTGGTTACCGATGAGCTGATGCAGTGGGCCCAGCTTTTGGCGGATAACGGCGCAACCGTGATCGCTATTGCAGACCCCACTGCCACCGGTGAAATTCTCGGACCCACCCTCTTTGAGGAATATGCCCTCCCTCGGCTTAACCGTCTTGTGGATGCCCTGCATAGCATGAGGGTCCCGGTTATCATCCATATCTGCGGGGATATCCGCAGGGTAAAAACGCATCTTTTTAAGCTACAGGGAGACGCCCTCAGTGTGGACGCCATGGTGAACCTCGGGGCTCTGAAAGAAGAACAGCCCGCCATTACCACCATGGGAAACCTCAGTACCTATCTGCTCCAATCCGGGAACCCTGGAACCGTGCAGGCTCGAGCGGAGGCCCTGCTGAAAAAGCACATCGACATCCTCGCGCCTGCTTGTGGGCTTTCCACCTCCACACCCCTGGAAAATATCCGGGCATTTACGGCAACCGTCAAGGAGAGGGGATAGGGCCTTGGAAAGGAGGAATCTTCCATAAAGGAGTATACTATGTTAGACAAATCTTGTGGGAAGGTACGGTTGAAGGGTAAGCTGTTCACGCAGGATGTTACCAACGACTGCAACCGGAACGTATCAGCTCCAAGAAATCACGGAGAGGCCCGCTGAAGTACCTATGGGGAACATCGAAGTAACTATGCCCAAAGTCTTTTTTGTTCATGAAAAGAAAAGCATCATCGTTGAACAGGGCCTTACGATTCTTGAAGCGGCGCGACGCGCCGGGGTAACGATTGAGTCGCCCTGTAACGCCCTCGGTTCCTGCGGTAAATGCCGGGTCCATACCGGATCTGGTTCGGTTCTTGCCTGCCAAACGCCGGTGGAAAAGGACCTGGTGGTAAGCCTCCCCGACTATGCAGGAGAGAACCAAAGCCTTCAGATTCTGAGTAGGGGATCCGACTTTACCTATGAAAAGCAGCCCTGCATCAGCAAACGGTTCCGGGACGGGAAAACCCTGGTTTACGGCGGCGAAACCCTCCTGGGCGAAGAAGCGGGGGACACTACTGCAGAACAGTACGGCCTGGCAGTGGATATTGGAACCACGACCCTCGTAACCGCCCTGGTGGATTTATGGGGGGGTAAAACCCTTGCCCTTGAGTCGGTATTGAACCCCCAGGCGGCCTATGCCCAGGACGTGCTGGGACGCATACACTTCGCTTCCCAGGGAGAGGGGCTTTTTGTGCTGCACCGGGCCTTTTTGGAGGCCCTGGAACAGATGATCCGCACCCTGACGGAGACAAACCGGGTAAGGCGGGAGCACATTTATGAGGTGGTCTATTCAGGAAACACCACCATGTTACACCTGGCCTGCGGGGTAGACCCGGTTTCCCTGGGGCAGTTTCCTTATAGGCCGAAACTTTTTGGCGGTCATCACGTATCTGCAGAAAAGCTGGGTATTTCCCCCTTTGGCCTCATCTGGCTTCCACCTATCATCTCCGCCTTTGTGGGAGCGGATATTAGCTCCGGCATCCTGGCCTCGGGGCTGGATGAAAAACAGGGAGCCACCCTGTTCATCGACATCGGTACCAATGGAGAAATGGTCCTTGCCAAGGACGGAAACCTGGCCGCAGCCTCTACTGCCGCAGGCCCGGCCTTTGAAGGGATGAACATCAGCTGCGGTATGCGGGCAAGCCGCGGGGCGATAGAGTCCTTCTCTGTCCATAAAGGGGTTCCTTCTTATGAGCTTATAGGGGGTAGCACCTCTGGAGATGATCCGCCGGTAGGGATCTGCGGCAGCGGCCTCTTGGACATCACCGGAGAACTCCTCCGGGAAGGGCTTATCGGGAAAAACGGCCGCTTTGTCTCTCCAGAAACCGGGGCTTACCCCGAAGCCTTAGGAAAATGTATGGGACAACAGGATGGCAAAAGCGCTTTTTTCATTACCCAAAAGGTATACCTGGCCCAACGGGACATTAGGCAGATTCAGCTGGCCAAAGGGGCCATACGCTGCGGTATCGAGATGCTCCTTGCCCGTTTCAGGATGCACGCTGAAGCTATAGACTCGGTGGAAATCGCCGGGTCTTTTGGCTATCACCTTAAAGTAGCGAACCTCCTCGGTATCGGACTCCTCCCCGCTGAATTCGCGGGAAAACTGGTCTTCTTGGGCAACAGTTCCCTTACGGGAAGTATTGCCTTTCTTATGAATACCCGTTTCCGTTCCAAAATGATCGAACTGGTCAAGCGGGTCGAGCCGGTTGAACTGGCCAATGATACGGCTTTTGAGCGAACCTTCATTAAGTATTTGAGTTTTTGATGCCATGAACCCTATACGCCAGAAGGATCTGAATGCCTATTGTGCCGGCCATCTCCAGAACCGGTGGGATGATCCTGGTATTGCCGCCTACCCGGAAGGTTTTTTTACCGAGGCCCTGGCACTGGGGGCCGCTTGCTCACAAACTCCCCAGGGCTTTATTACCCCCCAATACGGTTATACTCATCCCGCTCAACTCTCCGATCTTCCTCAGATAGCAGAAACTACCCCGGTTAGGGATGTGCTTACGGCCATACAAAAAAAGGATCCTGAAAAAACCGCCCTCCTCAAGGTAAACGGCCCCTATTCGGTGCTGGCTTCTCTGGTAGAGCCGAAACTCTTTTACCGTTGGCTTGGGAAAGAACAAGCGGCGGTGCGTCAAGGGCTTGAAACCATCAGCGCCGGTATAAGGGCGTATATCCAGGAGGCTTTTGCTTTAGGGGTGCAGATCCTCTCCCTGGCGGACCCCTATGCCAATGTGGGTCTTTTGGGTGAAAAGCATTACCGGGTCTTTGCCGGGGCCCCGCTTATCCGGTTAGTGCAGGGGGTATTGCAGGATAACCGGCAAACCGGCGTGGGGAGGATTATCCACCTCTGTCCCCATAATTCCCTGCCCCTGGAACAATTCGGGCTTCTCCAGAGCGAAACCGTCCTTGCCACAGCCTCTCCTGCATCGTATACCCTGCTCCTTATCGATGGGGCCGCAAAGGGTATACCCCTTGTCGGGCATCGCTGCATATATTCCAGGGCTGCCACGGAACTCATAGGTTTAGCTTTTGTATAGCCTTTAGCGGGTTGCTGCTCGTACTTTATCCCATACCTCTCTCGTTGAGGATATGGTGTACGCGGTTAATGAGGAAAGGCATTCGCTTTTCGAAAACAGAACAGATGTACCAGATCGTGGTCGCTCTTGCAATAAACGTTTGGTTTTTTGGGAGAGTATGTTTGATCCAGTGATTTTAGAACATTACCTCGTAATGTATCCGATCCCTACCCGCTATTTGGTGCAAATATATGGTACCAAATAGCGGATTTGAAGAAGGTTAGAGATTCGCAGTGCCTTTAATGCTCAACAACGTTCTATCCAAATCACGAAGGGTCTTGTGTTTGAATACAGAAACACCATGCCGTTCTCCAATGATTTTGCATAGTTGCTTATAAATACTTTTTATGTTGTCGTGGAAAACAATAGCATGAATACCACCGATTACACTATTGACACTGCGCTCAAATTTTTCTAAGCCGGTTACATCTTCTTCATAGCCAATCAACCATTGGTTTGGTAGAATATGTCCGATAGATAGTGGATGAGTTTCACTAAGAATAGTTTTTGAAAATGATTCTTCAAAATGCACTCCTCCCACGCACAGCAAAGTATATAACCGTTCGCTGTTGTTCGTCGAATTGGTAAATACACTACACAGAGAGGAAGCTAAAACTTTGATGGCATTTTCATTTTGCCAACTGCTCTTATAGCTTCCAATTTCCACATCATAAATTGGAACAGTGTAGTCGGTAATCCATTCCGGCTTACCATGATAAGGCATACCAGACCAATGGGTTGCTTCTGTTGATGTAATAAAATCATCCAAGCCGTTTTTAATGCGATTTTGGTTGATAGCAATAATGAGGTTCTTAAATAACGTAGAGTTAGTTGCTCCAAATATACCGCTTGGAACATCACCTGTAGAGTGAACGGTAAGAACTTTTTCAGGAGCGTTTGCCCCCTCATGCCAATTAACTAGTCCAGCAAAGTCAAATTCTGAAAAGTATTTTTGCATGTATGGGAGATATTTTTGGTAATTATGACTGAGAACCTCTTGTATTCTGACGAACTGGAATAAGTTTCCTTTTTCATCTGTGTGTTCAAATACCTTATAACCGTCAACCTCAATGTCCGTTTCGGTCATTGGAACCAATGTCGTTAGACATTGAAAGACATTGTTTGATACGGGGTCTTTTGTGTTGTCGGCACAAAAGTAGTAGACAGCTTTACTCATGGTTTTTTATATCCTTCTTAATAATTGAGTTTTTTATTAGCATAAAAAACTCGTGATAGAGCTTTCTATCGCGTGTTAAATACATTCTTCCCGACGTTAGTTGTCGTTGTCTTGGAAAAGGTTTGTCCATCAGGCAGTCGGTAATTCCTAACGCAACTCAAACAGTACCTCCTTTGGCGTAAAGAAGTCAAGTGTCTTTCGAGGTCTTTCATTTAATTTTTTTTCTATTTGTGAAATGCAGTGTTGGTTTAATTCCCGAAAATCTGTAACTCCTTTCAACATATCACGTATCAGAAAGTTTGTGTTTTCACATGTCCCTTTTTCCCATGGCGAATGCGGATGACAAAAATATACTTTGATACCGGTGCGTTCTGTAAAAATCTTATGCTCACTGTTTTCTTTTCCCTGGTCAAAGGTTATCGTTTTGCACAACTCATCTCCAAGCCGCCTGAAACGTTTCTCTATCGTTTTTCTCACCGTTGCGGCATCATATCTTTCCAGCAGGTCTATTTGGACAAAACGGCTTTTGCGTTCGACAATAACGCATAACGCGCTCTTGTGCCCTTTGCCGATTATGAGGTCTCCTTCCCAGTGTCAGGAAACGGCACGCCCTTCTACTTCCACCGGACGCCGGTCTATAAGGGCCATTTCACTGATTTTAGGATTAGTTCAATAATAAGTTGAACAATTTGTTTGCATATGTTACAATGTTTTCATCAAGTAAACGAGGGGTGAAAACATGGAAAAACGAATTCTACGAATGATGCCGTTATTGGAC
>JAIRNP010000015.1 GCA_031258005.1 Treponema sp. | reverse complement strand
CACTATCCACGAGCCATACCGATCCCCCCAGATATGACCTATCCTCCCTGTTTTCCAGTTATACCGTTGGGCAAACACCTGTTTCAGCCGTTTCATAATCGCCGGAAGTTCCCGCCCCGCTTCAGGCTTGATATAAAACGTGAGATGGTCGTCCATAAGCTGCAGCCGGCGAATCTCGAAACCAAACCTGCGTTTCGTCTCACGGAACACCTGGGCAAACAGTGCCAAAGCGGTATAATGGCGGAACAAGGGTTCCCGATTGTTGATGCGGGTATGGATTTCGTACCATACCCCTTGTTTGAGTACACGTAATGGTCTCATAGAACATATAGGTGGTTGACAAGCGGTTTTGCTTAGTAGGGTGTTCAACAATTTCAATTTTTGTGGGTCAAGTTTAGCTTCTGAAGGGGGACTATGGATTTATCCGCGTATCCGGCTTAGGACGCTTTCTGCATGGGCCATAAGCCCCTCGGCGCGGGCGATCAGTTCCGCGGCTTGACAGGCTTGGTCGTAGCCTGGACCAGGGGTACAGCGAAGGGTGGTAAGGGTTTTGAGGAAGTGCCGCACCGAAAGTCCTCCGGTAAAACGAGCGCTTCCAGATGTGGGCAGGGTATGATTGATCCCTGCAACATAATCCCCCAGGGCTTCTACGGCATGGTTCCCGATGAACAAAGAACCGTAATTGCTCAACTGAGGAACCCAGGCTTCGGGATCTGCCACGTGCAGTTCCAGGTGTTCCGGGGCAATGAGGTTGGCAATCCGGATCGCTTCTGCTTTGGACTGATAGATGATAATGAGCCCCCCCGTATCCAGGGAAGCCTTGGCAATAGAAGCGGTGGGCAACCGAGCAAGCCGCACTTCAAGCCTTTGCAGGACGTGATCCGCCAAGGCAGGACTGGGGACGAGCGCCCGGGCACGGGCATCAGGATCATGTTCAGCCTGGGCCAACATATCCGCGGCGATACGATCAGGGGCGTCCTCTGCAATGATGAGCACATCCGTGGGACCGGCCACCACATCGATCCCCACTTCACCGAACAGGAGCCGTTTCGCCGCGGCTACGTACTTGTTGCCGGGGCCGGCGATCACATCGACCCTCGGCACGGTCTGAGTACCCAGGGCCAAGGCAGCGATGGCCTGGGCGCCTCCCAGGGCAAAAATCCGTCTTGCCCCGGCAAGATGCGCCGCAGCCATGATGTGGGTATCCGGGAGACCCTTTGCCACAGGAGGAGTGCTGATAATGACCTCTTCTACCCCGGCAACCTTCGCGGGAATGACCCCCATGAGCACCGTGGAGATCAGGGGAAAACGGCCTGCCGGAACATAGACCGCGGCTCTTTGTACCGGAACTACCTGTTGGCCCGTAAGCAGCCCGGGGGCTAGGGCATATTCAAAATTGACCAACTGGGCTTTCTGTTGCAGCGCGAAGCGACGGATATGGTCTGTAGCGAGCTCCAAAGCTGCAACGAGTTCCGGTTCAGTCTGTTTGAACTGTTCCCCAGCAGCCTGTACGATCTCAGGGGGTACCTCCAGGGTTTCTGGGGAACCTTTGTCAAATTGCAGGGCAAAACGCCGTACTGCCCGGTCTCCTTCCCTGCGCACCTCGGTAATTATCTCCTGTACCATAGCGATAAGGCGGGGATCTTCCTTCTGCATGGCCATCCCTTGCCAATAGGAATCAAATTCCGCACTGATAATACGGTTCATAGGTTCTCCCCAATAAGGGTTCTGTTGGTTAAGGCCCTGGCAATACGGTCGATGAGTTCATCCGGGGTCGATGCACCGGCAGCTAATCCCACGACAGGGTAGGCGCGTATCCCTGGGGGAATCTCTGCGGCCCGCTCTAGTAACCAGGCGGGTTTTCCCAGGGCTTGAGCAATGGCGAGCAGCCGCCGGGTATTGGCCGATTCCTTTCCGCCTATGACGAGCAGGGCATCTACCTGAGGGCAGAGTTTGCTTAAGGCATACTGCCGGTCCCTGGTGGCCTTACAGATTGTGTCGATTATTTCCAGTGTGGGAAAATACGCGTGAATTGCCTGGGCAATACGCTGGTATTCATCCGGGGCAATGGTAGTTTGGCTCAAGAGCGCGGTCTTAGCAGTAGGGGCACTGTGATAGAGGGCTTCCGCCTTTTCCGTGGCTTCTCCGGGATCCGCCACTACGAGGCAAGATGGAGCATAGCCCTGGATACCGATCACCTCCCCATGGTACCGTTCCCCGGCAAGAAATATACGGTATCCCGCATCGGTGAGGGAACGGGCTTTCATCTGGCTTTTTTTGACGGTAGGGCAGGTAGCATCCACCAGACGGGCCCCCTTGCAGGCCAAAACAGTTTCCATTTGCGGGGTGATCCCATGGGCCCTGATGATCACCACCGAAGATACCAGGTCTTGGGGCAGTTCAGTCTCATCCAGTATGTCCAGCCCTTGGCTACGGAACCGTTCCAAGACCTGGGGATTGTGAATCAGGGGGCCCAAGGTGTATACCCGATGAACCCCGGCAGCGGCCTTTACCGCTTCCTCGGCCATAGTTACTGCCCGGCGTACCCCCATGCAATACCCCAGGACTTCGGCCTTAATCAGTTGCATCCTTCGACCGTTTATCGCAGACTTAGGCCTTAGACGCGAGAGGCACCCTTACGAGCTTTCTCTTGGCCCGTTTTTGGGCATGGATAGTCCACAAATTGACAAACCCTGACGCAATGAAGATGGTAGAATAAACCCCTGAAATCATCCCTACCAAAAGGGCGAGGGCAAAATCCTTCATAGAACCCGTGGTAAAGATAAAGAGGGACAAGACCGCCAGCATGGTCGTGAGGGTGGTGATGATGGTCCGGCTCAGGGTTTCGGTAAGAGCCCGGTTCAGCACCTCTTCAAACGGAGCATTTGGATAGATGCGAAGAGTTTCCCGGATCCGGTCAAAAATGACAATCGTATCGTTTATCGAATACCCAAGAATGGTCAGAATCGCCGCAATGGTGGTGGTATTGAATTCCATCCGCGTCCAGCTCACAAAAGCCACGATGATCAGGGCGTCATGGGCGATAGCCAGGACCGCACCAATGGCAAGCTGGGGCTTAAAACGGATAGAAGCGTAAACCATGATTAAAAGGAGGGTCAAGGCCATGAGCAAACCCGCCTGATCGGTTAATTGTTTGGAAAACCGGGAACCCACATAGTCAGCCCGGGTTACCGCCACTCCGCCGGCGCCGAATCGAGCTTCCAAGGTAGCGATGATTTTTTCTGCAGATACCCCTTCATTACCCTGGATTTCCTGGTCTTCCATACGGATCATGAACCGGCGCTCAAGATTCGCTCCGAGAACTTGTACAGAAACCCTGCCTAAGGGCGAGAGGGTTTCCCGGACATCCTCAATGGCAATCGGTTCTGCATCCGGGGGAAGGTAGTGGACGACAAAAGGCTCGGCCCCGAGCTGCGGATTCCCTTGGGCGCTTTGCACCAACAGCCGGCTGGGGGTGGTACCCGGCGCTATGCCTGCGGCATGGATGCCTTCTATGTTGGAAAGCCCTGCTATTAAAGAATCCAGGGTTCCGTAAGTAGTAAAGGGAAACTCATGGGTTACCCCTTCAATGCCTGAACCGGAAATCACCATATACAGATTGTTCCGGTTAAAAGAAATGGTTGCGTTACCCCGGCCGTCATAGCTTACGTGAAACGCGGTAGGGGCGAACTGAATCTCCTGAAGCAGCCCTGCCTGGAAATCAACCCCCAGATTGAATCCCCCTTTTACCACGTAGCCGACTAAGCCTATGACAATCAAGGCCCCGGAGAATAGCATGGCCGGTACGAAATACTTAGAAAATCGTATGATCCCTTTCATTTGGTCCTCCAACTGAGGGAAAGCCGCTTGCTTCCCAGGACATCCGTATCAAAATCAAAGATGAGCCGGGAAACAAAGAGGGCAGTAAACACCGAGGAAAACACCCCTATGGCAAGGCTTACGGCAAAGCCCTGGATCGGACCGGATCCTAATTGGGAAAGGAACAGGGCCGCTATAAAGGTAGTGATGTTGGAGTCCATGATGGCCCAGAAGGCCTTGTCAAATCCCGCATCAATGGCGGCTTTGCGGCTCTTCCCTAAACGCAGTTCCTCTTTCATCCGCTCGAACACAATCACATTCGCATCCACCGCCATACCGATGGTCAGAATAAACCCGGCAATACTCGGCAGGGTCAAGGTAAAGTTAAAGGCGGAGAGCACACTGAACATGAAATAAATATTCAAGATTTGGGCAACCACCGCATTAATACCCGCCCCTTTATAGTACATAAGCATGAAGATCATAACCGCCACCAGGCCCCCGATAAGGGCATACAGACCCTGGCGTATGGTGTCTTCCCCCATAGAGGCGCCGATGCTTTGCTGAGTAACCACTTCCAGTTCCACCGGCAGCGCCGCGGTTCTGAGGGTGAGGGCGATATTGTTCGCCTCATCCGCGCTAAACCCGGTAAGCCGTACCGCATCCCTGATCGCGGTTTGGATAGTGGCCTGGGATTTCACCCGGTCATCCAGCACAATGGCCAAGGATTTTCCCACATTGGCCGACGTGAGTTTATAGAAGAGTTCCCCTCCCTCAGAATCCAGCATGAAGGTAACTTCAGGCTTGCCGTCCAAGTTATTACGCTCCACCAGGGCGTTCTTGATATGGTTTCCGTCAAGACCTACTTCCTTTTTTACCGCGGTATAGCCGGTAAATTCATCCAAACCGTACCGGTCTTTGGTGTACACCCCGAGGATACGTACGTCAGAGGGCACAATAGTAGGATCCAGGAGATTACCCTGGCTATCAAGGGTCGTGGTGGGATGGGCGGTATAATACTGGTTAAACGTCGCGGCTGCTTCGGTATCCACCAAATGGAAGGCAAGCCCTCCCTTGCCCATGATGATGGAATTGATCCGTTCAGGATCCGCGGTACCGGGAATTTCCACGTAGATCCGGTCTGCTCCCTGGCGACGGATCACCGGCTCAGTGAGGCCGAAGCGGTCGATCCGGCTGTTGAGCACTTCCAAGGCCCGGTTTACCGCATCCTCCCGGTCATCATCGTTTAAATTCCGGCCCAGCCGTTCTTTCAGGGCCTCCATATCAGCCTGTAATACGATACTGAGTCCCCCTGAAAGATCCAGCCCTAACTGAACCGCATTTTTCTGCAGGTCCTTGAGCTTAAATATTTTTTCCCGGTAATTGCTTTCAATCACCTCCAGGGCTTCCCGTCGGCTGGAAAACGTAGAAAGCACTGCCCCCGCATCCCATTGAGACGGCGCGGGGAGTTTTGCATCCCGCTGGATATGCTTGGCCGCGGAAACCACCGGGGACAAACCGGGCGGCACCTCTCCGTCGGCCTTGGCCGTCTCGATAAGCTGCTGCAAATCCGCCTGAGCCGTCTGGGAGGCATAGATCTTAATCTGCTCCCGGGAACTCAATGCCTGGGCCTTATCTTCCTTGGGCACCATATAGTACCAGCGTATGGTAGGATACAAGAACACAAAACAGATCACCACCGTTACCAAAATGATGATAAACCGATACCTTTTACTCATAGCTTTGCTCCACTATTCTTCTTTGCACCGGGATTGCCCGAGGACCCTGCTCACTTACGAAATAAACTGAACTTAGGTTTCGGCGCTTCCGCTGCATCCTCCTTTTTTTCCGCCTCTTCTTCTTTCTTGTCTTCCAGCTTTTCGCTCTTATCTTCCCTGGCCGGGGCTTCGATGCCGGAAACAGCGCTGCGGCTGAATTCGATCTTCGTATCATCGTCAACCTTAACGATCACCGAATGGTCTTTAACGCTTTGGATCACCCCATGAATACCCCCAATGGTGGTGATCTTGTCGCCTTTTTTAAGGGCGCTCAGCATCCGCTGGGTTTCCTTCTGCTTTTTGTTTTGGGGACGAATAATAAGAAAGTAAAAAATAGCAATGATCATGGCAAAGGGAACGAGGGTAGAAATAAACGACCCCGGCCCAGCTCCCGCGGCAGCGGCGTCAGGCGCTCCTAAGAGCAGTGACAATACAAATGACTTCATACGTATGGTTTCCTTTTAATCCAAAAGATCCGTTATAAAATCCCTGATTTTGAAAAAACAGGATTGATAAGCCTAGCATAGAGGGATCAGGAATATCAAGCCCTCTATAAAAAGATTCGGAGGCAGGGCAGGTACCCCCACTCAGCTTACCCGGGCCCAAATCACCAGGGACAAGGCGAGATGCAGGAGTTCGGCCAGCTCTACCGCAGCGCCCAGCGCGTCTCCGGTATAGCCCCCCAGATGCTTCTGGTAGAGCCGGGTTAAAAACACGGACACCAGGGGGCTCGCCGCGGGTACAACCAGGAAGGCCGCGGAAAGCCCGTACCGGGAATCCCCCAGAGCGAAGAAGACGCTTATTCCCCATACCAGAGCCGTCCAAAGCAAAAGGCCCGTGAGCAACCCTGCCAATGCCCAGTAAGGCCGGGCATCCTTTACCAAGGCGCCAAGTCCGCCCGGTTTGGCAGGCTTGGTCAAGCCGGGGATCAAGGCCGCGCTGAAGCGTCCGCTGATAGGGTAGGCGAGGAGGGGGGCGGGAAAATCAACCAGTGCGGGAAACAGGGTATAGAGCAAGCCCGCCTTGAGGCTGAGGACCGCCATACCTGCGAAGAAGCCATACACCCCGATCCGGGAATCCTTAAGCACCATAAACCGCTTCTCCCGGTCAAAGGCGTCGAGGAAGGCGTCGGCCGTATCCATAAGCCCATCAAGATGAAACAGGTTAAACCCCAGGTATTGGGCGATAAGCGCAAGAATAACCGTAAGGAAGGGGCTTCCGGTCAGGAGATAGCTCACCCCCAGCGCCAGGAGACCTACCAAGGCAGGAACGATCCCGGCAATGGGCAGATAAAAATCCGTCCGGGAAAGATCGAATTTCCCTCGACCCCGCCGGATGGGGAACCGTGAAACCAGGCTCAAGGTGGAAAGAAACCGGTTAACCATACCCACAGGCGTAAGGCTAATACTTCTCTTCCACAATATCCTTCCCCGAAACCTGGGCCTGGGAGAAGGATGCCATAGTACGGGCCGTGAGGACCGCAAGCTCAATGATGTAGCCGCCGATAACCGCGCCCGTACCCTCTCCCAAGTGCATATCCAGGGACACAATCGGGGAAAGGCCCAGTTTATCCAATACCGGCCGGTGCCCGGCAACCTTGGATTGATGGCCGGCAAAGAGGAACTCCTTCACCTGGGGATTTATCATCGCGGCCACATAGGCGGCTGCGGTTACCGGGAAGCCGTCAAGGACGCAGGCAATCTTTTTGCCGGCAAGCCCCAGGATAAAACCGCTCATCATCCCAAGGTCAAAAGATCCCACCTGTTCTATGATGGCCGCTCCGGTTTGAGCAGGCTTACGCAGGACCACGGCTTCTCGAATGATCCGTTTCTTGTGTTCCAGCCGTTCCTGGTCAATGCCGGTTCCCCGGTCTACCATCTCATCCGGGGAAAACCCTGCGGCAATGAGCATGGCCGCGGCGGTGCTGGTATTGCCAATGCCTAAGTCTCCGATGGCCACCAGGTCATAGCCCTGTTCCTGGGCGTCATCGGCTAAACGTTTCCCCTGTTCCAGGGTCTTCTCCACATCTTCCGCGCTCATGGCCGGAGTCTTATAAAAGTTCCCGCAGCCTTTCCCTACCTTGGCCCTGATAAACCGGCAGGAACGCTGGGGCGGCAGGTCCTCATCCGGGGGAAAGTCCCCGGCTACCCCGGCATCCACGGCGATCACCTCCCAGCCGGTGCCTTTTGCCAGGGCATTGATCCCTGCCCCGCCGGAAAGCATATTCAATACCATCTGGTAGGTAACTTCCGCAGGATACAGGGATACCCCTTCTTCGGTGATACCCTGATCCCCGGCAAATACATAAATCCCCTTCTTCCGAATCTGGGGGGGAACCTGGTTCTGAATCCCTGCCATCTTGATACCATAGGCTTCCAACTTCCCCAGGCTGCCCCGGGGCTTGGTAAGATTATCCAGATGGGCAAGCATCGCATCCTCAATTTTCTGCTTTGCCAGCAGAGCGGCTGCTTCCTCCTGAGAGCTCTGGGGAGGAGGACCCGCTTCATTGAAATAAGGTGTCATAGTGGTATGATGATAGGGGAACCTGGAACTCCTGTCAAGCAAGCCTCCCCGGGCAAGCAGGGCTCCGGCATTTAAAAATGTAATTCCTTATATAGAAAAGAATTACGTTCCGATTGGGTGCTTGTCCAATAATATCTAATTCCTTACTCCATAAGGAATTAAAAAAGTAAATGCCGTCGCCCTGAGATCGATCTGGCTCGGCATATTGCGGAAACTATCCTCGGAGACAAGAATGGGGTTTCTTTTACTGGACTTGTTCGATAACCCGGTTGGTTGTCGCGGACTTTAGTCCGACACAAGTCTCGTAAAATGCTCCGCCTTTTGCTATTTTTAATCGGAAGTTGTTCAAAAACCTCAGTTTTTGAACAACTCTATTAAGAACCCGGTCGGACCCACCAAGAGTCTAACCCTAACGAATACCGGGGACGTACCTGAGGTTTGAGGAGCTTGGGCTTATAGGCTACTCGAAACTGGGATGTATGCCATTGGGGAATCACGTAATGATTCCAGGTGAGGACCCGGTCCAGGGCCCTTCCCCAGGCCAAGAGGGCATCCCCGTCTTCCTGATGGGCAATGATGCCTTCCACGAGATAATTCAGCGCGGGATCGCGCACTCCCGCTATATTATAGGTAGAATCAATATAATCGGAATGCCAGTAGAAGGATAACCCTGAACTGGGATATGGCTGGGCAGAAAAGCCCCGATCCAGCATATCATAATCCCGGGAACGCAGGCGGTTTACAAATTGGCTTACATCCACCATGCGGATATGCATATCAATGCCGAAACGGGCAAGGTTCTGCTTGAGGGGGATGGCGATTTTCTCGGAACTAGGGCTGTAGATCACCAGTTCAAAGCGCATCTGCTCCCCGCTGACCTTATGCACCAACTTTCCCCGGCGTAATTCCCAGCCTGCCTCGTTGAACAGGGCCATAGCTTCCCGCATCTGGGGACGGATAAACCCGGAGCCGTCGGTTATGGGAGGCTCGTAGGCTTTGGTAAAAACCTCCGGGGGAATCTGGTCCTTAATCGGTTCCAGCACCGCCCGCTCTGCCGGGGAAGGAAGCCCAGAGGCGGCATATTCGGTGTTTTGAAAGTAGCTCCTGGTCCGGGTGTACTGATTATAAAACAAATTCTTGTTGATCCATTCAAAATCAAGAAAATAATTCAGGGCCATCCTCACCCGGCGATCCTGAAACACCGGCCGTTCCACATTGAAATTAAAGGCGCTCATAGGCCGGGGAATGGCATGGGGTATCTCTTCCTTGACAATGAGACCGGAGGTAAACGGGGTTCCCGAATACTGGGTGATCCATTTTTCAATGTCCGATTCACTGCGGATATCGTATTCCCCGGACTTGAAGGCTTCCAAGGCAATGGTATCATCCCGGTAATAATCGTACCGGATGGTATCAAAGTTGTATTGTCCCTTGTTCACCGGCAGGTCTGCAGCCCAATAATCCTTGACCCGTTCCAGGATCACGTACTGCCCCAGTTTATACTCCTTAACCCGGTACGCTCCCGTTCCCACCGGGGGACTTACCAAGGGTTCAGAAAAGTTCTGGTGTTCCCAAAACCCTTTGGGAAAAATTGTAAGCCCCCCCAAATCAAGCATTTTTTCCTTGTCCCCCGGTTCGGGCAGATCAAACCGGATCCGGTTTCCCGGAAGGACCTGCAGGGTTATCCCATTATAATACGTTCTAAACTGGGGAACCCCTTTTTCATAGAAAGTGTTAAAGGAAAAAGCCACATCTTCTGCGGTGATAGGCTGGCCTTCCTGATCCTTTGCTCGGGGATGTATCGAGAAAATGATGAAGGAATAATCCTCCGCATACTCCAGGCTTTCGGCGATGAGGGGATAAAGGGCGTCGTCCTCGTCATAAGAGCCGGTCATAAGGGAATCATAAAAATACTCCCAGCCTTCAGCACAATTTCCCCGCAGGGCATAACGGTGAAAGTTGTCATAGGTGCCAATGGCATGGCGGGTAAGGGTTCCTCCTTTGGGGGCATCAGGATTTACATAATCAAAATGGGTAAACCCCTCCGGGTATTTCGGCGTCCCTCGGAGGGCTAACGCGGTGGCATGAATAGTGCGAGGAACCTCAGGGCCTGGGCTTTGAGCATAGAGACGGGGCACGGTACTCACGGTCCAGAGAAAAATACAAAGAAAAACAAGGGGGCGCTTTTTCATGGCTTCTCAATGGGATCCACTCTATGCGGAAGGAGAAAAATAGTCAATCCGCAAAAAGCAAGGCCCGGCTTTGTTCGCTCCCTTGCCGGGTAAGGAACAGGCCTCGAAGGGCCGCATATTTATAGACAGATCTTTTGGATCCGAGTATACTCCATACTATGAGGAGACTATATGCTTGAAGATCAAATAAAGATCGCCCTGGATAAGGTCCGGCCCTCCCTCCAAGCGGATGGCGGGGATGTGGAATTCGTTTCCGTGGCCGATGACGGTACGGTATCATTAAAATTGACTGGCGCCTGCGGCGGATGCCCCATGGCTCAGATGACCTTGAAGATGGGAATTGAAAACCACCTGAAAAAAGAAATCCCTGAGGTTACCTCGGTGATTGGAGTCTAAGCCGTTTCTGGTGCCATACCGCGTTCCCCGCTCCGGTTCCTGCCCATAAGCCGGAAGGATATGGAGGAGCGGGGCTGGGACGCGTGTGATTTTATTTTTGTTTCCGGTGATGCCTATGTGGATCATCCGGCCTTTGCGGCGGCCCTTATATCCCGGGTTTTGGAAGATGCGGGGTACCGGGTGGGTATTATCCCCCAGCCGGATTGGAAAAACAGAGCTTCCTATACGGTCTTAGGCAGACCCCGCCTGGCTTTTCTTGTGGGCGCAGGAAACATGGATTCCCTGGTGGCTCATTATACCGCGGCAAAAAAGCCCCGTTCCGAAGACGCCTATTCCCCGGGAGGCAAGGCGGGGTTCCGGCCCGACCGGGCTATCCTCACCTATGTGGCGGGGATCCGTTCGGCATATAAAAACATCCCGGTTATTATCGGCGGCATTGAAGCGAGCCTGCGCCGTTTTGCCCATTACGATTACTGGTCAGACCAGGTGCGGCGTTCCATCCTGCTGGATGCTAAGGCGGACATCCTGGTCTATGGTATGGGAGAAGGGCCTATCCGGGAAATCGCCCGGCGGCTCCATGAGGGGGAGGCGGTTACCGGGATTCGGGAGGTCCGGGGAACCTGTGTCCGTTCTTCCCATACCGACGGTTTTGGGATCAGGCTCCCGGATTATGAGGCTATCCGGGGGAGGGATCCGCATTCCTTAGGGGAATACGCAGAACACTTCATGGTACAGCGCTTACAGGCGGATCCCTTAAGCGCCCAGCCTTTGCTGGAACGAAGCGACGGGGATCGCTGGGTTATCCAGAATCCTCCCGCCTTTCCCCTTACCTCAAAGGAACTCGATAGAATATACGAACTTCCCTATACCCGCCGCGCCCACCCGCGGTACGATGCGGCTGGCGGGATCCCTGCCCTGAAGGAGGCGGCCTTTTCCCTGGTTTCAAGCCGGGGCTGTTTCGGAGGCTGTTCCTTTTGTGCCATCACCTTTCACCAGGGCCGGGCAGTTACCGGAAGAAGCCTGGAGAGCCTGGGTGAAGAAGCGAAAACCCTAACGCGGCTTGAAGGCTTTAAGGGGTACATCCATGATGTAGGAGGCCCAACGGCAAACTTTTACCGTCCTCCCTGCGCCCGTCAAACCAAGGGGGGATTCTGCCCGGACCGGGAATGTCTGTACCCTACACCCTGCCCTCGGCTCAAGGCGGATCACCGGGAGTACCTGGAAACCCTCAAGGCCCTCAGAACCATCGGGGTCCAAGGGGGTATACAAAAGATCTTTATCCGTTCAGGAATCCGCTTTGATTACCTGGGCCTGGATCGCCGGTACGGGAAGGAATTGCTGAAAACCCTTTGCTGCTGGCATGTGAGCGGTCAGCTCAAGGTTGCCCCCGAACATGTCTCTGCCCGGGTTCTTGCGGCTATGGGCAAAGGGGATCATGAGACCTATATAACCTTCGCCAAGGATTATACGGACATAAACCGGGGCCTGGGATACAAACAGTACCTGGTTCCCTATTTTATTTCAGGCCATCCGGGATCGACCCTCCAGGATGGGGTAGAGCTGGCTTTGTATCTCAAGAAGAGCCGTTTTATCCCGAATCAGGTTCAAGACTTCTATCCCACTCCCGGAACCCTTTCCACCGTGATGTACCGTACCGGCCTGGATCCTCGCACCATGAAACCCCTTCCCGTACCCGGGGAACGGGAGAAACGGCTGCAGCGGGCCCTGGTACACTTCAATAGACCGGAAAACCGCGCCTTGGTACGGGAAGCCCTCGCTTTGGCCCATCGGGAAGATCTGATCGGACCAGGACCGGAGCGGCTTCTTTGAAGCGGCGCGGAGGGGTAAAATAAAAAACCGTAACCGGGAGGAGGAGAACCGGTTACGGCGACAAAGAAAAGGTCTTGATTAAAGGGGCTTTTCCTAAAACTTCCGTTTTTGGGAAAGGCGTTGCATTATACCGTTTTTAGATGACTGCTTTTTTCTAGGAGTATCTATAATCATGTACTATGCTTTATTATGGATAACATGATATGGAACTAATAGTTACATGAACCGCTGAGGTTTTTACGGAAGCGCTGGTAGGGGAACCTCGTAAAAATCCCCCAAGCCTATACGGGAGGAAATGCCTTATTCTCTGGGTGTACCCTGGTCAATCCCTTGGAACCGCTTGACAAGCCTCGTTCATCCGTATATGGTTATAAAACCCTGTAGCTAGGAGCCATGCGAACCGGTGCCGCCCAACCCCGCCAGGTCCGGAAGGAAGCAACGGTCAGCGGATGCCGGTTGCGCCGTGGTCGCCCTAGGTACGGGGTTTTTTTTGTCTCTGATTCAGGGTATACTCAGCATATGGCTTATGAAGTAACCGCCACCAGGCGGCGTCCTAAAATCTTTGATGAATTAGCAGGGCAGGATTTTGTCGTAGCCACCTTGAAAAACTCCCTTGAGCACGGGCATATTGCTCATGCCTACCTTTTTTCCGGCCCCCGGGGCTGCGGTAAGACCAGTGCAGCCCGGATCCTGGCCCGATCCCTTAACTGTGAACAGGGGCCTACGGTAACTCCCTGCGGGGTGTGTCCTGCGTGTCAGGAAATCAGCCGGGGGGCAAGCCTGGATATTATTGAGATCGACGGGGCTTCTAATACGGGGGTCAATGATGTACGGCAGATCAAGGATGAGGTATTGTTCCCCCCCAATTCTGGGCGCTATAAGGTCTATATCATCGACGAGGTGCACATGCTTTCCAACAGCGCCTTTAATGCGCTCCTTAAAACCATCGAAGAACCTCCCCCGTATATCGTCTTTATCTTTGCCACCACCGAGTTGCACAAGGTTCCGGCTACCATTAAAAGCCGCTGTCAACAGTTCGCTTTCAGGCTCATCCCGCTTGAGCTGATTGCGTCGATGCTCAAGGCCACCTGTAGGGAGATGCATATCCAAGCTGAGGATGAGGCCCTATTCTGGATTGCTAAAGAATCCACCGGCAGTCTCCGGGATGCCTATACCCTCTTCGACCAAGTAACGGCCTTTTCTGATGGCCATATCCGGTCAGCCCTTATCCGGGAAAAGCTGGGCCTCTTGGGCCTGGATAATCTCAATGCTCTGGCAGAGGCCTGCGTGGAAAATGACAGTACCCAAGCCTTTACCTTGATTGACGATATGCTCAATGCAGGGGTCGCCATTGAGCAGTTCATCACTGACTTGGCCGGGTATTATCATAGCATTCTATTTATAAAAGCCGGCATTACCCGGGAATCCCTGCTGGATTACAGTCCAGACCGGTTCTCCCCCAAGGTCTTGGAAGGGCTCAATAAGCTGCAACTGGAGCATGCCCTGGATCTGCTCCTGACCCTATACCGGGATATCCGGTACTCTATTGCTCCACGATTTGAGCTGGAAACAGTGGTTTCAAAACTCTGCTGGCTTAACCGGTGGATTTCTCCCCTGGATCTCCGGGCCGCCATTGTTGAAGCCCAGAGAGCGCTGGGTTTCCCCGGTTCTTCAGGGGTAGCAGGAGGCAGTTCCGCTGCTGCCGGCATGGAATTGCGTGATTCCTCCCTACCAAGTCCTCCTCCTCCTGTACCGAAGCAGCTTCCTCAGGAGCCAAACCGAAGATTTAGTTCCAGCCAAGCTGGTTTTCTTACTGAAAATTTTGACCGCTTAATGGCGGCGAAAGCCTTAGGGGGTCCTCCGCCGGAATTTGTGAAACCTCTATCCCCGGCCCATAATGCAGCGGAACCGCCCGGTTCAGTACCGGAGACGGGGAGACAAGAACCGGGGATAGCTGGTAGTATAGAAGAGAACCCGGTAGACCCTACTGCTCATCCGCATGGAAGTCCTGATTCGCCTCGGTTGGCCCCTCAAGTAGAACGGGTGCTCCATGTGTTTCGAGGTACCGTGGTAAAGGAACAGTAAAAGCGCTGAATTTCAAAACCCGGTTAGGGTGGAAACGCTGTTTCCGATGAAACTGGTTCTCGAAACAGCGGCCTTTAGGCCGCTGTTTCGAGAACTGCTGAGCGTGGTGTTTCACCATGGGTCATGGTGAAACCGCCTTCAAAAGTAAGAAATTCCAATTGGAGTACGAGATGAATATTAATCCTTTTGATATCCTCAAGAATGCCCAGAAGATTCAAGAACAGATGACGGTGTTTCAGGAAAAACTGGGACTTATTACGGTAACGGGATCTGCCGGGGGAGGTATGGTAGAGATAGACCTGAACGGACGCATTGAAATGCTCGCCATCCGCATCGCCAGGGAATTGATCAACCCCGAAGAAGGGGAAATGCTGGAAGACCTCATCATTGCGGCCTTTACCAATGCCATGGAAAAAGTGCGGGAAGCTATTAACCGGGAAATGGGAACCCTTGCGGGGGGTATGCAAATACCCGGCATAAACCCCGGCTTTCCTGGTTCAGGGTTTCCGGGGAATGGATGAATGCCATCGACCGCCTGGTGATCCGCTTGTCCAAGCTGCCGGGCCTGGGAAAAAAGAGCGCCCGCCGTATGGTCTATTACCTGCTGGACGGGGATCCCCAGTTCGCCCAAGCCATGGCGGAAGAGCTTGCCACGCTGCACCAGACTATTATCCCTTGTGGGATCTGCGGTAGTTTTACCGAACAAGACCCGTGCCCTATCTGTGCAGATACCAGCCGGGAGGCCATTATCTGTGTAGTTGAACGAGCCCAGGATGTGCAGGTTATCGAAGATGCCCGGGAATTTCAGGGACGCTTCCATGTGCTGGGAGGGCTTATCGCCCCTTTGGAGGGCATACACCCCGGGGATCTGAGCATCGGCCCTCTTTTAAACCGGGTCCGCCAAGAAGGTATCCGGGAAGTGATCCTCGCCCTGAATCCTACGGTGGAAGGGGATACCACGGCCCTGTATATCCAGCAACTCCTTAAAGAATATCCGGTGGAAGTTACCCGCCTTGCCTCAGGACTCCCCGTAGGAGGAGACTTGGAATATGCGGACCGGCTTACCCTGTCCCGCAGTTTCCGGGGCAGAACCAGGTTCTAAGCCGCAGGGTCTTAGGGGGTCTTCCGGTGAAACACCGGGCAATGATGGCCGGAGGCTAAAAATACTTCCATTCCGGGGAGATTCCGGCTTTTGATGCCAAATACTCCGCAGGAATGGGGGTATGCCGGTTCCCAGGTCAGTTTATAATGAAGGCATTTAAGACAATTAGGGAGCCTTTCCTGATTATCCTGATTCACGGCATACCATCACCGGCCTTAAAACCCGGCCTCCGTCAGTACCGGGTCGCGGCGTATTCTACCCAACCGCCGGCTTCTACCAAGGCCCGCTCAAAGTCCCTGAGGACAAAGGGAAAGGACTGGGCTTTATCCCCGGCCTGAAAGTGTAAGCTACTGGCCGTAATATCCACGGAAAGGATGGTCTTGGCCCCCGCAAATTCCCGGAACAGAACATCCAGGCTTGCCGCGGGAAGCTCCGCGGCGATCATACCGCAGTTATACATGTTCTGCCGGAAGATTCGGGCAAAACTTTCCGCAATGACTATATGGATACCCGTAACTTCCAGCGCCCACGGGGCATGTTCCCGGGAACTGCCGCAGCCGAAATTCGCCCGGCTTACAATCGCCCCGATTTCCGTGGTATCCCGGACCGGATCAAAACCCGGAAGTTTTAAGTCTTCCAAGAGATAGGGTTTGAGGGCTTCTTTGGTATGCTCGGTCAAGTATTTTGCCGGAATAATTTCATCGGTGTTGATGTCCCCCCGGTCTAAAAACAGCACCGCCCCGCCAAATGTTTTCATATATACTCCTTGCCGCTCTTCCTTATGGGAGGTCTTCCGGGCTTGCAATGCGCCCCAAAATCGCCGTAGCCGCCGCACTGGCCGGGCTCATAAGATGCACCATACCGCCCTTGCCCATGCGTCCGTAAAAGTTGCGGTTCGTGGTAGCGGCGCATACCTCTCCTTGAGCGAGAACCCCGTTGGACATGCCCAAACATGCTCCGCAGGTCGGATTCGTAACGCAGAACCCCGCCTCTTGGAACAGGGAGATGATCCCTTCCTTGAGGGCCTGGGCATATACCGCGGGGGTGGCGGGAGAGAGAATGGCCCGGACCTGGGCGTTAATCCGCCTGCCCTGCAGCACCCGGGCCGCTTCCCGGAGATCTTCCATGCGTCCGTTGGTACAGGACCCGATATATACCTGATCCACCGGAGTACCCCGCAGTTCTCGGATGGGTTTAACCTGATCCGGTTTATACCCTACCGTAGCCAGGGGCTCAAGATTGGTACAATCCAGGCTGACCGTACCGGCGTAAGCCGCATCATCATCACTCCACCATGCCCTAAAAGCCGCTAAAGCCGCTTCCTTGGTTTCGTAGGTCTTATCCCCTTCAGGGCCGATAAAGGGCCACAGGTAGTCCACCGTGGTTTTGTCAGGCATACACACCCCGGAAGTGGCCCCGGCTTCAACCGCCATGTTGCACAGGGTCATTCGCCCTTCCATGCTCAGGGCGTCCAGCACAGGTCCCTGGAATTCCATCACCATATCCGTGGCTCCGGCAACCCCAATCCGGGCAATCACCGCCAGGATCAGATCCTTGGCAAAAACCCCGGGTTTGAGGGTGCCCGTAAGCCGGATCTGCAGGGTTTCGGGCTTCTTGAATGCGCAAACCCCCTTGAGGATACCCACTTCCAGGTCCGTGGTCCCTACGCCTGCGGCAAACGCACCGAAGGCGCCGTGCGTACAGGTGTGGCTGTCTCCCATGATGACGGTGTAGCCGGGCCGGACATAGCCTTTTTCCGGGAACAGGGCGTGACAGACCCCGTTTCGGCCAATGTCAAAGAAGTCCTCTATCCCCTGGCGTCTGGCCCAATCCCGCAGGATCTTGCCCTGTTCCGCGGTCTTGGAATCCTTGGCAGGACTTACATGGTCTATCACCACCTTGATCTTCGCGGGATCAAAGACGCGGTCTAAGTTTTTGCTTACCAGATCGTTAATGGCAATAGGCGTGGTTATCTCGTGGCAAAACACCCGATCCAATCTCAGCACCCAGGTTTCCCCAAAGGGCCGATCCGCCACATGGGCATCAAATATTTTTTCCGCTAGGGTTCTCCCCATATACACCTCCGTTGTTTATAGCATATACCCATTCCCCTTAGCCGGTACTTCCTGAGGCTTTTCCCAGAATTCCCTTGGGCGGGGAAATGATCCAGAGGACCCGAAGCGCTTCGGTGCCCACCGTAGCCAGTACATGGGGCGCGTCAGACCGGAAGCTGATGGAATCCCCCGGAGCAAGGTCATAGGTATGATTTCCCAAGCTCAAAGTCCCCTTCCCCGCTTCCACCATACCGAGCTCCCATCCCTGATGACCGTATTCGGTACTGCCCGTCTGGGCCCCCGGCTCAAGGGTAATGCAATAAGCCTCAATGCCCCCCAGGTGATCCGGTCCTGCAAGCTGGGCCAGCCGTTCATACCGAACCCCCGGTTTGGTAAAAGAAAGGCGTTCATGGCTTCTGGTGATCTGCACCGCACGGGTCCGCCGGTAATCCGCAAAAAGATAAGCCAGATCCATATCCAACGCCTCTGCCAAGGCCAAAAGGGTATCCAGGGCAGGGGAAACCCGGTTCCGTTCAATTTGGGAAACCAAGCTCTCACTTACCCCGGCACGATCCGCCACCTCCCGCAAAGTCAGGGACCGCCGTTCCCGAAAGGCCCGTATTTTCTCCCCAAAGGGTTCTATCGTATAGGTCATGGGCTTAAATCTTTAAGTATACTCCACTTTATGTAGTATACTTAAAGTTTGAGGTGGAGGTCAATACATACATCCGAGGATACGCCCCAGGCGCCTCAATTTTTGAGATATTGCTTCTTGCCGCCGGTATGGAGTATGCTATGAGTACAGTTTCTTGAAAGGAGTTACTATGCCTGAACCAGCAAAACGGGACCCTCAGGCTCCCAAATTTCTTGACATTACCATAAAGGACAATAATGGTAAGGTATGGTCTACTATTTATGCCCAAGCAAAGGATTTTTCCACCGGTTCAGTGGGTTATTACGCTTCAGATAAGATTACCAATCCGGAAAGCGCGGAACGATACCAATGCAGCTTAAGTTTTACCCTTATCGGCTCGAAACCAGGGAAAGAATCCTGAAGCTGGGGAAGAGACCATGCCTTGGACGAATCCCTGCCGCTGAAACCGGTTCGGGGACAGGGGGATCTCTATCATACGCGAGGATAACTAGAGGAGTATCATCATGATAAGCAGAAATCCGGGTATGGCACACCTAAAAGCCGGGTATCTTTTCCCTGAAATCGCCAAACGGCGGGCTGCCTTTGCACAAGCCCACCCGGAAGCGAAGATCATAAGCCTGGGGGTGGGAAACACCACGGAGCCGATCCTGCCCCATATCAACCGGGGTCTTGTGGAAGCCGCCCGGCAGCTCGGTACGGTGGAAGGCTATTCAGGTTACAGCGACGAAGGGCTTATGTCCCTGCGGGAACGGATAAGCCAGGTGTTTTATGGGGGCCGATTCACGGCGGATGAAATCTTCATCTCCGACGGCGCCAAGTGCGATATAGGCCGGCTCCAGCTCCTCTTCGGCGCAGGTACCGAAGTGGCGGTGCAGGACCCTTCCTACCCGGTATACGTAGACGGTTCGGTCCTCATAGGTGCGGCAGGACCTTGGGCCGGAACCGGGTACCAAGGGATTCGTTACCTTCCCTGTACTGCGGAAAACCGCTATTTTCCGGATCTGTCCCTCCTTCCGCCGCAGGGGCTTTTCTATTTTTGTTCCCCCAACAACCCCACCGGTACCACGGCCACCCGGGAGCAGCTCAGTGCCTTGGTCAATGCGGCCCTGCAGAAAGGGGCGCTTATTGTGTTTGATGCTGCCTATAGCGAATACATCCGGGACCCCGCAGTACCCAAAAGTATCTTCGAGATACCGGAGGCCCGAACCTGTGCTATTGAAGTGAATTCCTTTTCCAAATCCGCGGGGTTTACCGGGGTACGGCTTGGCTGGACCGTGGTACCCCAGGAGCTGGTGTATGCCGGGGGTGAAAAGGTCAATGCGGACTGGAGCCGGATCTGTGGTACCATCTTCAATGGGGCATCAAACATCGCTCAAGGAGGGGGATTGGCCGCCCTGGAACCAGAGGGGCTCAAGGAGGTGCGGGAATTAACCGATTTCTACCTGGGTAATGCGAAACTCATTCGTTCCGCCTTGCAGAAGCTGGGGATTTCCTGCGTGGGAGGGGACCAGTCCCCCTACATCTGGGCGCATTTCCCGGGCCGGGACAGTTGGGAAGTATTTTCCGAGATCCTGGAAACCTGTCAGGTATTGACCACTCCCGGTTCAGGGTTCGGCCCCGCGGGACAGAGCTTTATACGGTTCTCCGCCTTTGGACACCGACCCGCAGTGGAGGAAGCCTGTGAGCGTTTGGGGAAGCTCGCCAAGGTGTAAGCCCCCAAAAGCCTGTAAATCCTGGGGCAGCGCCTTTTTTGCGCTGAGGGACCGATATTTTTCTTGACAATTCGGTAAGACCGTTCCATCATAGTAGATTAAAGACAAGATAGTACTAACGATTGCACTACAAGGAGCGCTTCTATGAGCCAGAGGACGGATCTGATCAAAAATGTTTCCATAGCCGGTCACGGCGGGACCGGTAAAACAAGTCTATTTGAACATCTGTTATTTGCAGGAGGGGTCATCTCCAAAGCTGAAACCGTAGAATCCGGTAAAACCATCGCTGATTCGAGCCCTGAAGAAATTGAGCGGAAGATCTCGATCCATGCCGCTATGGCACATATTGAACGGAATGGTAAAAAGATCAATATGTTTGATACCCCTGGTTCTTCTGATTTTGTGGGGGATGTGATTTTAACCTTCCGGGCTTCGGAGTTTGTCCTCCTTACCGTGGATGGTCGTTCTGGGGTACAGATTGGTACCATCAAACTCTGGCAGGACCTGCAAAGCCGTGCAAAACCGAGAGGTATTTTTATCACCAAAATGGATGATGAACGGGCGAATTTTACCAAAACCCTCAAGGACATACAAGAAAAATGCCGGATTAATCCGGTAGTCTTTACCCTGCCTATGGGGTCTGGTCCGCAGTATAAAGGGGTGATTGATGTCTTGCATGAGAAAGCGTATATTGCCCAGGGGGAGGCCCTAGAAAAAGAGGTTGCCATTCCTCCAGAGTATCAGGATGCTGCTATTACGGCCAGGGAACGGATCATCGAAGCCGCTGCCGAGGGGAATGACGATCTCATGGAGCAGTACCTGGAGACAGGCACCCTGGATGCAGCAGGAATACACCAGGGACTTGTCGAAGCCTTGGCAGCGAATAAGATCCTCCCTGCCTTTGTCGGGGTGGCCCTGAAGAATTCCGGGCTTATTCCCTTCCTGGAATTTATGACAAACCTAGCGCCTGGTCCACAGACCGCGCAAGACACGGTTCTTGACGGAGCAGGGGTCTCCCAGAATATCCCCATCGATCCTGATAAGCCCCTAGCGGCTTTGGTTATCAAGACCAGCTACGATCAATTCTCAGGAAAGCTCTCCTGGTTAAAGATCATCCAGGGTAAGCTTTCCGCAGATTCGGAAGCCTTCAATGTTTCGGAAAACAAGAAGGAACGGATCGGTAAGCTTTATACCTGTTTGGGTAAAAAACTTGAGGAAGTCCGGGAATTCTATGCGGGGGATGTGGGAATCGTGGCAAAAATAGGAAGCCTTAAGACCAATGATACCCTTACCGCAGGAGATGGCTCCTTCAAATTTATGCCCTTACGGCTCCCTCAACCGGTTCATTCCGTAGCGGTTAATGCAATAAATAAAAAAGACGATGACAAACTGGGGGAGTTTCTCATCAAAGCCACCGAAGAAGACAAGACCTTCCGTTATGCCTTTAACACCGAAACCAGGGAAACGGTCATCTCCGGTATGGGTGAACTCCATGTCAATATCATGCTGGATAAGATCAAACAGAATCAAAAAATCGACGTAGAAACCCACATCCCCCGGGTACCCTATCGGGAAACGATCACGAAAAAAGCCGGCGCCGAGTACACCCACAAGAAGCAGACCGGTGGACACGGTCAGTACGGCCGGGTGGTCCTGGAAATCGCTCCCTTGCCCCGGGGTGAACAGTACAAGTTTATTAATGCCATTTTCGGCGGCGCCGTGTCTAAGGGGTATATTCCCGGAGTTGAGAAAGGGGTCCTCGAAGGTATGGCTGCGGGAACTATGGCGGGGTATCCGGTAGTGGACGTGGAAGTGAAGATCGTGGACGGCAAGGAACACCCCGTGGATTCCTCTGAATTGGCCTTTAAACTGGCTGCCCGAAATGCCTTCCGGGAATGTATGCGGCAGGCATCCCCGACCCTTTTGGAACCGATTATGAACCTTACGGTCTTTGTGGAAAGTAAATACCTGGGGGACGTGATGAGCGATCTTTCGGGGAAACGAGGCAAGATCCTGGGGCAGAATTCCGCCGGGGGTATTGAGGAAATCCGTGCTCAAGTGCCCCAGGCAGAGCTCTTACGGTATTCTATAGATTTGCGTTCTATTACCAGCGGTACCGGTTCTTTTAGCGTCGAATTTGACCACTACGCACCAATTTCAGGCAAGATATCCGATGAAGTCATCAAGGGTGCTCAGGCATTCCGGGTGCAGGAAACCGAAGAATGAGGTAAAGCCGTTTCTGTTTTTATCATCAGCTTGTTCTAGGCATATACAATGCTTCAAACAAGGAGGTCGCCGTCCGGGAATTTCCCGAGACGGCTTTTTTTACCTGGTTTGACTTTTTGAAAGGACCTTCTTATATTATTTTATAGAAACGAGGTTGTTCCAAAACTTCAGCTTTTGGAACAACCTCAAACGAGAGGTTTTTTTCAAAATAGCCTTAGGTTTGGTAAGAAAATATTTCAAAACAAGGACCACGGTACTATCCTATGCATTTCTGTATATAATGATATTCTTATACGCTTTTATGGATTTATACATTCCTCAATGAGAGAATAGATCCTCTTCAAATCAATTCAGAATCTTATTATGTTTGTACCCCTAGTCTTCAGGAGGAGTATAGTATGAAAAACAATCTTTTTAAACGCTTCATAGGTTTTATACTGCTATTGGCAGTGATTGTTAGTAATGGATGTGTAATCACACGAGAATCTACCGTGTCTACGGACCAGTTTACTCAAAAACTTGCGGTATCCATAGTGGCTCCCACGAGATTTTATCAGTGGGTAAAATCTGACTATGCCCATAAAGCGGTGATAGATATGCAGTCTGGATTATTAGAATTTAGGTATGATGAAAACGGAGATTATCTGGTACAAAGTACGAAGAAGGGCAGAAAAACCCTAACTATCTGGGGAAATCACTTACTGGGGCAAGATACCTATATGAGGACCGAAGTATTTACGGCATTTATATTAGCCGTATACGCATTACAGCAACATAAGGATCCCCTCGATACGGCATTTGAGGCATTAAAACAAATAATGGATGAAAAAATATACCATGAACGGAAAGCACAATTAATGGAAGTCATCCAAGGAGGCATACAGGCATATGAGCATGGTGGAGCAACCTGGGAAGCATATCAAAAAGCACATTTTGAAATAAAGGATACCATGATACGCATTAAATAAGGGACAAAATCGCAGGATATGCTCAGGGCTATACATGAGGCTTTCAGGTCTCACTAAAGAAATAATTATTACTAGAGGTTGTTCCAAAACTTCAGTTTTTGGAACAGCAACCTTAGATTTAGGGGAAAAACCGGGCTATTGGCCGGTTTTTCCAAGAGCCTGGCCAAAACCAACCGGGTTTTGGAACAGGCTCTTGGGTTTCTCCTATTCACCAGAAGGTGTTGATTTATCTGGGTTCGTGTAGTATAGTAGCACTGAGAAGTTTAACCGATTTTAGTGCTATAGTATATTTTTATACTATAACATTTAACCAGCACAGATACTCAAGATCAGAAGAACGAATACACGCTTTAAGGAATAGATAGAAATAGCTAGGGGTAGATTCAAGGGTGGGGATAAAGGGCTTTGGATTGATGGAAGCAGGGCGGGTACCGGGAGTTTGTAAAGTCCTTGAAATCCATCAGATTCTCTCGTAAAAGGAGTGGAGGTATACTATGCGTTTCCTGTGTTTTGTATGTATGTTTTGTATAGGGGCTATTAATCTAGTCGGGGTTCCCCTGAACCTCTCGGCCCAGGGTACTCTTCCTGCTCCTTCGATACAGGAAGGGGACGATGAAGGGTTAATTACAAAAGCCGAGGAACTAGAAGAAGGAATGACCGATACGTGGCGGGTACACATGAACCTATTTATGCGTTTGGGCATAGCTGCGGCGATTATCATAATCCAGGCTCTGCTGATACGTTTGGTATGGTATCTCTTTAAGAAGTTTCAAAATAAGGTGACCCTGTACGGGCAAACCCATTTTAAGCCCCTCATCATTAAGCAGTATCGCCTGCTGGATACCAGTCAAATGCTTAATATGGTCTTCTTTTTGCTGCGCATACTCCACACTGTGGTCATTCTCTTCCAGTTGTATCTGACCCTTCCCCTGGTATTCAGTCTCTTTGAGCCGACAAAACACCTGGCTTCCACCCTGTTTGGCTATATCTTGAACCCTTTACGATCCACCCTCTGGACCATTGTCAGTTATATCCCCAATCTCATTACGATCATTATCATTGTCATTATCGCCCGGTATACCCTGCGGACCATTAAATTTTTTACCACCCAGATAGAAAAAGGTAAATTGGTTATACCGGGGTTTTATCCTGATTGGGCTGAGCCGACCTTCAACATATTGCGGGTCCTTTTATTTGCCTTTACCATTATTGTGATATACCCCAACTTGCCTAATTCAGAGTCCGCGGTTTTTCAAGGGGTTTCGGTATTTGTGGGTATTATATTCTCCCTCGGTTCCAGTTCGATCATCGGAAACCTGGTGGCAGGCATTGTGCTTACCTATATGCGGCCCTTTACCATTGGAGACCGTATCAAGCTGAACGATGTTACCGGTTTTGTGGTGGAAAAGTCCGCCACAGTTACCCGGCTGAGGACCCATAAGAACGAATTTGTTACCTTTCCCAATATGATGCTCCTCACCTCAAGTATTACCAATTACAATTTTTCTGCCGCTGAAAAAGAAGACGGCCTTATTCTCCATGCGAATGTTACCATGGGCTATGGGGTTCCTTGGCCTCAGGTTCATGAAATACTCCTCACCGCGGCGGCTAAGACCGATTATGTCTTGAAAAAGCCAAAACCCTATGTCTTACAAACCGCCTTGAACGATTTTTATGCCTGTTATGAAATCAATATCTACGTCAAAGCGGTAGATAAGGTCCCCCGCATTTATTCCCACCTCTATGAAAACCTTCAGGATGGCTTTAAAGCTGCTGATATCGACCTGACTACACCGTCCTATCAGATCTACGTGCCGGCGAACTCAGGGGTAGACATACCGAACAATACTCCTCCTCGTAATGAGTAGCCTTATGAGGGGATGCAGGAAACGCCGATGGGCATATTTTTTTTTCGTAGCCTGTCTTTTTTTGGAGCTTCCTGCATGTCAATCCATACCCTCCCCATCTTTCGAGGAAGCACAGGTAGGGGTATCTACTTTTGGAGAAATTTGGGGATACCTCATCAGCGGGGAAGAACAAGCCTTAACCGGGGAACTTCCCCTGACGGATATTGGGTATTTTGGGGCGGAAGTGGACCACTATGGCCAACTGGTGAACGTCCCGAATCCCCGGGATATTCCTCAGTTTTTGGGACGGATCCATCTCGTCGTGGGCTGCGGAAGCAGGGCCTTGTCTCATTTCGTGCTCATGGAAGAAAGCCCGGTGAGAAACCAGCTTATCACCGACTTGATTGACCAGTCGAAGCCCTTTGATGGCCTACAAATTGATTTTGAGCTGGTTCCTGCACGGGACCGAGGTAATTTCCATTCGTTTCTTGCGGAACTGCGTACAGGGCTTGGAAATAAGCGTTTCACCATTGCCCTTCCTGCCCGGCTTGAGACCCTGGATGATGACGTCTATGATTATGCAAGCATTGAGCCGCTGGTGGACCGGATCTTGGTGATGGCCTATGATGAACATTGGGCTACGAGCGAACCTGGTCCGATTGCTTCTATGGATTGGTGTGAATCCGTAGCGAAGTACTCCCTTAAAACGATTGGCTCGGAAAAGCTCATCATGGGACTTCCCTTTTATGGCCGGACCTGGGGAAGTAGCAACCTCTTTAGGGCTTTCTATTTTTCAGGAATCGAGCGCCTTAAACAAGCCCATAAGGTTACGGAAGTCCGCCGGGAACAGGGGATTCCTACCTTTACCTATGAAGTTCCGGTTACGGTTACGGTCTACTACGAAGACGATTATTCCCTTTCGGTCCGTATGGAAATGTACCGTACCCTAGGGGTACAATCCATTGGATTCTGGGCCTTGGGGCAAGAAAGTCCTACCCTATGGAACCTGCTTAAACTGAAGAACGACTAGGCCCAGGGTCTTCATAGCCATCATGAGGAAACCCCGTATAGAAGCCGGTAGCCCACAGCCCGAAATCCATGCCGTTTACAATCTCCCAGGCGATTAAAGCCCGAAGGCTTCTTTCGATCAAACCGTTCTGCCTCAGAAGCAGGAAGGGCCATGATTCCTATACCCCCTGGGGAGAGCAGTTCCCGGAACCCCTCCCAGAGGGGGATGATCCGGTCGGTTTGAGGCACGAATTGGGGAAACCCAATGATGAGATCATAGGTGGGGCTTTCAGGTTCCAGGGCTGCAGCCAGGCTTTTCCGGTTTATGCTCAGATCTAAGCCCGGTATGGTGAGGACCGTTTCTTGAGCCATATTATACCGGGACGCTTCCAGCGCCAGGATATTTCTACTGAAAAATATCCAGCGGTACACCGATGAAGCCTCCTCAGGCTTTTTTTCTTTTGCCAGGTACGCCAAGAGCCACCGGGGGAAGTGTCCCTGACCAGGTTCATAGATGAGTATCGAACTTCGGGGAGAACCTCTAAGGTTTTTTCCCTTTAAGCGGGTCATAAGTTTGGCTGCCACCTGGACCGCTTCGCTGGGGGTGTCAAAGTCTGCTACTCCTTGAATGGTATCCAGGGAATAGGCTAAACCCTCCATAACATAATTCCCGCTACGGCGATGATACATGGGATAATCCCGAAGTAAAGGTCCTCCCCCTTGAACCGGCTCCAAAGGTACCTCACCAGAGTTAGAACCATAGGGCTGGGGAGCAGAACCCAGGGGCCCGTACATGAAAACCCTATGCTCCCTTCCTTGTTCATCGTACTGCAAAGGAACTTTTACCCGGGCGATTTGAGCACGAAAAAAATCGGCCAGCGGATTAACCACCACGATGAGCACGGAACCCCCTGGATTCAGTAAAGCCGCAGACCGGAGGATAAAATCTGCCAAAACCGGTTTTCCCGCCTTAGCAGGGATGTTGGAAAGGATGAGGTCCCACCGGGCATGAAGGGGACCTCCCAAGAGCGGCTCCGTATGACTGGAAAGCAGTCCTGGGGGGATACGGTTTTTGTGCGCATTGTATTCGGTTATGATTTTAGCCAGTTCGTCCCGATCCTGGCAACGGACATGGAAAGAAGGGGGAAGCAGGGCCGAATCCCCTTGGGCTAATAAAGCTCCAGCCGCACAGATACCGATCACCCCCACCCCGCAACCTGCATCCAGAACCGTCTGCGGCAAGGGAAGCCCTGGCCGCGTAACCCCATCCCACTGCCGGGAAAGTACTTTAAGCAGGAACTCTGTCCCCTTATCAATAGCCGCGGAACTGAACAGCCCTTGGGAAAGGGCAAAAGAGAAACCCTTGCCCCGGAACTTAAAGCTCACTGCTTTAGTCGTATAGGCTTCTGCTCTCTGGCAGGAACTCCTGCAGGGATTAATCGTTTACCCGTTCCACGTATTCTTTGGTTTCGGTATTGACCAGGATCTTATCATGCTCCTTGATGAAAAGGGGAACTCGGACGGTAAGCCCGGTTTCGGTAACAATGGGTTTGGTAGCCCCTGAGACCGTATCCCCTTTCACGTAGTTTTCGCTTTCCGCTACGGTAAAGACCACCTTATAAGGGATCTTAATATCAATAACCTTATCTTCCCAGATGGTAAGCTCATAGACATCGTTCTCTTTAAGATAGTATTTTTTGTCTTCCAGATCAGCTATAGGCACTTCATACTGATCATAGGTTTCATTATCCATGAAGTGATAATAATCCTGGTCCGCATATTGAAACTGACAGCTCGGGTTACTTACCAGCGCATCCTCCACTTCCATTTGGGTCGGTATGGTCAAACTGAGGACCCCTCCGTCCTTGATACTCTTCATCTTGACCCGGGCAAAGGCGCCTCCTTTCCCAGGATTGACGAATTCCCGCTCTACCACGATATAGGGCTGCCCCTTTTGAAGCAAACAGGTTCCCTTGGAGATATCTCCGCCTCGAATCATATATTCCTCACTATATTAGAGGTTTTTCCAAAATCTGACCTTTTTAAAAAATCCTCATTACTAAACTACCCCTGAGTATACCGGGCCGGAAGGTACATGACAATAGGTTTCCCCGGGTCCATCCTGAGGCAGGTTGTTTCACGGGAGGGCTTGTCCCTGTCCTCCGGCGTCTTTTAAGGAGGAGAGACGAGAGCAAACTTTTTTCTGAATTATTGCTCCGCATTAAGCACGTTTGTTACGGGACTTTGCCAATCTTTCATCAGTTCCGCCGGATTATTCGCCGGATCAAGACCTTCCTGGATAAACCTGAAATACTCCCCTTCCCACTTCCCCATCCTTTTCGCTATAAGCTGCTCGTCTTTATGTTCAGGTACCATCCCCGTCGCCTTTTTCCCCCGCTTCTCCCACCCAACGGGTTTCCGTTTCTCCTTGGCCTTTGAGGTCTTTTCCCGGCTCACGTCCGCCGATGGCGGGATGGTACTCTTTTTCGAGTTTTTGAGAAATTGAATATAGGCTACCTATTTTAAGCGGAATTAAGGCTTAAAAATACAGCAAAATAGCGAAGGCACATAAATCCAATCCTAGGAGATAATGGGCTGTCCATAATACGCCAGAGGGCCGTGTTTCCGTTCCCAATGTTTACGAATGATATATTCCGGGAGGGGTTCCGCCGATGGATTAAGCGCCACCGTGAGTAAGGCCATCTTGCAGATCTCCTCCAGTACCGCGGCGTGGTAGACCGATTGGGCGGCGTTCTTGCCCCAGGTAAAAGGTCCATGTCCTCCCACCAACACCATGGCGATATGGGCCGGATCGAGCTTGTTTTTTTTGAATGTCTCTACAATGAGTTTGCCGGTTTCCAGTTCATAGTCCTGTTTTACCGCTTTTTCATTCATGACCTCAGTACAGGGAATCTGCTCAGCTCCATGATCCGCATGGGTGGTTCCAAAAACCGGAACCGGTTTTCGGGCTTGGGCCCATGCCACCGCATAGGTCGAATGGGTATGGGTGATACCCCGTATGGTCGAGAATTCCCGGTACAAAACCCGATGCGTATTGGTGTCCGATGACGGCCGATAGGTGCTGTCAAGAACATGGCCGTCCAAATCAACCAGTACCATGGTTTCAGGACCTAATAAGGCATACTCAAGCCCTGAGGGCTTGATCGCAAAAATACCCTTGTCCGGATCAAAGGCAGATACATTGCCCCAGGTATAGAGCGCCAAATTCCGCCGGGGAATTTCTTGGTTTGCCTCATATGCTTCTTCTCGTAAGGTTTTATAGCTGTCCATGGTAAAGCCTCATAACTACCGCCTTGACCAATAGGCTTCGTTCCAGCGCAGTTCATCCTGCAGTCTGGCCGGTTTTGTTTCCCTATCGATAAGGACCACTTCAATATCCATCATCTCTGCCCAATCCCGAAAATAGTCCGCCTTAAGGGCGCTGGTGTATACCGAATGATGGGCTCCTCCCGCACGGATCCATGATTCAGCGGCGCCTTGCATAGTGGGATAGGGTTTCCAAAGCGCCCGGGCTACCGGAAGTTTGGGCAGGGAATGGTCCATGGCCAGGGTTTCTATTTCATTAAGGATCATTCTGAACCGATCCCCCAGATCCACCAGTGTCGCTAATACTGCAGGCCCCGGCGCGGCATCAAATACCAGCCGGGCAGGATCGGCCTTGCCTCCGATTCCCAGGGGGTGTACTTCAAGCCGGGGTTTTCCCGCGGCTATGGAAGGACAGACCTCCAGCATGTGGGCCCCCAAGGCCGCTTCCCGGCCTGGTTCAAAATGGTAGGTATAATCTTCCATAAACGATACACCCCCCGGAAGTCCGGAGGCCATAACCTTAGCGGCTCGGACCAGCATTGCCTGTTTCCAATCTCCTTCAGCGCCGAAACCGTAGCCTTTTTCCATAAGCCGCTGGCAGGAGAGGCCGGGAAGCTGGGGAAGGCCGTGGAGATCCTGGAACGTGGTAGTAAAGGCTCCGGCATGTTCCGCCTCCAGCATGGCGGTAAGGGCAATCTCTATTTTTGCCTGTTCCAGCATGGCGGTCCGTGCTTTTCCGGGATTACGCAATTCCGGCGGAATCTCATAGGCGGCTTCATATTCCTGGATACGTTTTTCCGCATCCTCGGGGCTCACCGCTTTGAAGCGTTCCACCAGATCCCCGATCCCCCAGGTGTTGACCTGCCAGCCGAATTTGATCTGGGCCTCTACCTTGTCTCCTTCGGTTACCGCCACTTCCCGCATATTGTCTCCCAGGCGCAGGACTATGGAACGTTCCCCGTCCAGCCGGGCAGCAGCGGCCCGCATCCACACGGCAATACCCCGGCGTACATCGCTGTCCTGCCAAAATCCGGCGACCACCTTACGAGACAGGCCCATCCTGGCGTATATATACCCGTGTTCCCGGTCCCCGTGAGCGGACTGGTTCAGGTTCATAAAGTCCATATCAAGAGAGGCCCAGGGTATGTCCCGGTTGAACTGGGTATGGAGATGGAGCAGGGGTTTTTTATTGATCCCCAAGCCGCCTATCCACATCTTGGACGGGGAAAACGTATGCATCCAGGTAATGACCCCCGCACAGGACGGTGAAGCGTTGGCTTCCTCAAAAAGTTTCCGTATACCCTCAGGGGATTTCACCACAGGCTTGAGGAGCACCCGACCGGGAATGACCGGGTCCCGGTCAAATGCCTCCACCATGATCCGGGCATGATCCGCCACCTGCTTCAAGGTTTCTTCACCGTAAAGATCCTGGCTGCCAGCAATGAACCAAAATGCACATTGTTTAAGGTCAAACATGATTACTCCCTCACGATCAAAATAAATTGAGCACCCTTATGGCAGGTACTCCACTGCGGCTCGTTCTATGGGGATTCCCGCCTTGTACTGTTTCATAAAATCCGCAAAGCCCTGCCGGGTTTTGGCATCCGGTTCCGCCGCTTCCCCGCCGGCATGGACAAATACCTTGTTCCTAAGAAAATCCTCCAGGGTTTCGGCTGCCCCCTTTTGTACCAAATAGGCCGCAAGCAGGGCCATACCCCAGGGGCCGCCTTCCCCGGCGCTTTCCATCACCCCCACGGGCACGTTCAGGGCCGAGGCCAAAAGGCGCTGGCCTACGCCCTTGGTCTTGAACAGGCCCCCATGCCCTAAAAGCCGGTCCAGCCGGATCCCTTCCTTTTCAGTCAAAATATCCATACCGATTTTCAAGGTTGCCATAGTTGAGTACAGGATGACCCGCATGAAATTTGCCAGGGTCAAATTGCTGTCCGGCATCCTGACGAAGAGGGGCCGCCCCTGGTCCACTGCGGTAATAGGCTCGCCGCCGTAATAGTTGTACGAGAGGAGTCCCCCGCCATCGGCTTCCCCCTCCAGGGCTTGAGCGTATAAGGCGTCGTAGAGGGCCGGCTTTTCCACCCGGGCGCCAAAGGTCTGCAGCACTTCGTTAAACAGCCGGACCCACGCGTCTAGATCACTGGTACAATTATTGCAGTGCACCATGGCCACGGGCTTCCCCGAAGGGGTAGTAACCATATCGATCTCCGGGTAGACCCCGGACAGGGCCTTTTCCAGAACCACCATAGCGAAAATCGAAGTCCCTGCTGAAACATTACCGGTTCGTTCCGCCACGCTGTTCGTGGCGGTCATGCCCGTTCCTGCATCTCCCTCAGGCGGACAGAGGGGGATCCCTTCCGATAAATTCCCTGCGGGATCGAGGAGCCTCGCCCCTTCCACACTCAAGACACCGGCCTTTTCTCCGGCACTCAAGACCTGGGGCAATATATCTGGGAGCTTCAAACCCAGCCCCGCCTCACGGACCAGGGCGTTAAACTGATCCAGCATCCCCTGATGGAAGGTTTTTGTCCTTGAATCAATAGGAAACATGCCGGAGGCATCACCTATACCAAGAACCTTTTCCCCGGTCAATTTCCAGTGTACGTACCCCGAAAGGGTGGTTAAAAAGGCGATATCCTTGACATGGTCTTCTTTATCTAGGATCGCCTGATACAAATGGGCAATGCTCCAGCGCTGGGGAATATTAAAATGAAAGTGTTCACGTAAAATGCCCGCGGCTTTTTCCGTGGTGGTATTCCTCCAGGTACGGAACGGCGCGAGCACGGTACCCTTTTTATCAAAGGCAAGATACCCGTGCATCATGGCGGAAATACCAAGGGCCCCTAACCGGGTAAGGGGAACACCGTAACGGCTGCTCACCTCCTCGTATAATCGCTGAAAGCTGGTCTGTATCCCCTTCCACAGATCAGCTATATGGTACGTCCATATTCCATCTTCCAGTCTGTTTTCCCAGTCATAGGTCCCTGATGCAAGGGGCGAGAAATCTTCGCCAATGAGCACTGCCTTGATCCGGGTGGAACCAAGTTCAATGCCGAGAAAGGTGTGGCCCTTACTCAGGGTTTCTTGTATGGATTGAGCCATTACTACCTCCGTTTATTTGGTGTTCCTCCTTTTAGAATACAGGTCAAAAGCCACTGCCGCCAGTAGCACAAACCCTTTAATCGCCTGCTGCCAGTCGGTACTGACCCCCAGGATGGACATGCCGTTGTTCAAAATGCCGATAAAGAGGCCCCCCACCACTGCCCCGATAATGGTCCCTATGCCGCCGGATACGGCCGAACCCCCTACATAACAGGCGGCGATGGCGTCCATTTCAAAGTTCTGACCGGCCTTTGGGGTAGCCGCGTTAAGCCGGGCGGCAAAAACCAGGGCGGCTATGGAGGCAAGGACCGCCATATTGGTGTATATCCAAAACATCACCCATTCGGTTTTGACCCCTGAAAGTTTTGCCGCCTTGGCGTTACCTCCCAGGGCATAAATATGCCGGCCTTGAACCGTCCTTGAAGCAACAAACTGATACCCCACGATAAGAATCCCTAAGACAATCAAAATATTCGGCAAACCCCGGTAAAGGGCAAATACAACGGTAAAGGCCATGAGCACGAGCGCAATGGCCACGAGCTTACTTATCCACATGCCTTTGGGCAACAAATCAAAGGTATACTCCTGCTGCTTTTTGCGTTTGTTTACCTCGTTTACGATGATGAATGCGACGATCCCGATCCCTATAACCAGGGTAAAAAGATGGAAACTGGTTTTGCCTAGGGTAAGACCTCCCAGGGGATCCGGGATATAACCAGAAGCTATTACCTGGAATTCTTTTGGAAAGGGCGCCTTGGTCTGTCCCTGCATAATAACCTGCCCGAGGCCGCGGAACATCAGCATTCCCGCCAAGGTTGCGATAAAGGGAGGAACCCGCACAAAGGCAATCCAGAACCCCTGCCACATGCCGATTACCCCTCCGATGAGGAGCGCCACGAACATAACCAAAAAGGGATTCAAGTGCATATCCACAATCATCACCCCGCATATTGCCCCTACGAAACAGACAATGGACCCCACCGAAAGGTCCACATTACCCGTAAGGGTACACAGCAGCATCCCTACCGCAAGGATGAGGACGTAACTATTTTGCAGGACCAGGTTCGTGAGATTCACCGGCCGAAAGAAAATACCGTTGGTCAGGATACCGAAGAAAATCATTGCCACCGCCAAGGCGATCACCATGCCGTATTGCCTTGAATTCTTCTTTAACAGTGCAAATAAGCTATTCATTGTATCTCCTTAATTGGACAGAATATACCCCATGATTTCTTCCTGAGTTGCGGTTTTGCCTTCCAGTTCAGCGGTAATCCTGCCCTCGCTCATCACGTAAATCCGGTCGCTCATGCCAATAATCTCCGGCATCTCGCTGGATATAAGAATGCAGGCGATACCTTGAGCAGCCAAATTATTGATGATCCGGTAGATCTCCTGTTTAGCCCCCACATCAATACCCCGGGTTGGTTCGTCCAGAATGAGGATCCGGGGATCCGAGAAGAGCCACTTGGCCAACACGACCTTTTGCTGGTTGCCTCCGGAAAGGTTCCCGGCAAGCTGCAAAATCGAGGGGGTTTTGATATTGAGTTTTTTACGGTAATCCTCTGCAGCGAGGATCTCTTCATGTTCATTAATAACGCTGCCCCGGGCGATTTTTTTCAGTTTAGCCAGGGTGGTATTTTCTTTGATGGTCCCAATCAGCACCAAGCCGAATTCCTTCCGGTCTTCGGTTATATAGGCCAGGCCCTGCTCAATCGCCTTGGGAATCGAATTAAGGTTCACTTCTTTGCCATTGATAAAGGTTTGACCGCTGATATGCACGCCGTAATACGTACCGAAAATGCTGGTGGCCCATTCGGTGCGCCCCGCGCCTACGAGACCGGCCAGACCCACCACTTCACCGGATCGCACGATCATATGCACCTGGTCTAGTTTCTTCCGCTCAGGATTGTCCGGGTTATAAACCGTCCAATTCCGCACCTCAAACACCACATCGCCAATGGGATTGTTCCGTTTGGGGAAGCGATCCGTGATTTCCCGGCCAACCATGCCCTTGATAATCCGGTCTTCGCTGATAGACGCCGTACCGCCTGAGTCCCGTTCTACCTGCAGGGTTTCAATGGTTTTGCCATCCCGTAAGATCGTGATCCGATCCGCCACTGCCGCCACTTCGTTGAGTTTATGGGAAATCAGCACCGATGAAATGTGGTGCTGGTCTCGAAGCTCCCTCAGAATCTGGAGCAAATGTTCGCTGTCATTTTCATTGAGCGCCGAGGTGGGCTCGTCCAGAATCAGGATTTTGGCATCCTTTGCCAGGGCCTTGGCGATTTCCACCAGTTGCTGTTTGCCCACTCCCAGCTTGTTCACCGGCATAGAGGGGTTTTCATGCAAGCCCAATTTCCGCATATATATAAGGGCATCATCCCGGGTCTTATCCCAATTAATGATGTGGTATTTCGCTCGCTCATCCCCAAGGAAAATATTTTCCGCTATGGAAAGGTAGGGGCTGAGGGCTAATTCCTGATGGATGATCACAATGCCGGTCTTTTCACTTTGTTTGATATCGGTAAAGGCGCAGGGTTTACCTTCAAACACGATCTCCCCCTCGTACGTACCGTGAGGATATACTCCGGAGAGGACCTTCATCAGGGTGGATTTTCCCGCGCCGTTTTCTCCCACCAAGGCATGTATCTCCCGCTGTTTTACCTGGAGATTAACCTTATCCAGGGCCACTACGCCGGGAAAGGTCTTGGTGATATTCTTCATTTCAAGCAACGCAGCTTGATTAGACATACAAAGGCTCCTTAATTTAAGAGAAGCTCTTTCAAAGGTGCAATTTTAAAAGAGCTTCTCTTAAAATAAAGCAACATACCTGAACTGGTTCCCAAATCAATGGCCCCGCCCTGGGATCCGAGGGAACCGGCTCTTACCGGTTCCCAGGGCCTTGCAAAACCGCGTTTTTTAACAGCGGCTTCAAAACCATCATCCTACCGGACACCGGATTTTGGAACCATCTGAGGACCCGCGGGCCCGCAACTACAGGCCAAGCTCCGCCGCGGTATGATACCCGGTATCAAGTACCGCTGCCTTGAGATTATCTTTGGTAACAATAACCGAGTCAAGCAGCAAAGAGGGAACTATCTTGACCCCGTTGTTGTAGCTCTTGGTGTCCAGGCCGGTAGGAGTCTTACCCTGCATGAGGGTATCCACCAGGGTAACCGTAGCCGCACCCAGGGAGCGGGTGTCTTTCAGCACGGTGGCATACTGTTCACCCGCAAGAATGGACTTACAGGAAGCGACGATACAGTCCTGACCGCCCACTACCGGAAGGGGCTTGCCCGGGGTACCGTAACCTACCGCTTTGCAGGCTTCCAGACAGGACAAGCTGATAGGATCATAGGGAGACAGAATGCCGTTCAGCACCACATCCCCGGAGTAGTACGCGGAAAGCAGGTTCTCCATGCGCTTTTGGGCTTCCGCCGCGTCCCACCGCAAGGTACCGATTACAGCCCGGTCTATCTGGCCGGAAGGCACTGTAAGTACTCCTTTATCAAAGTAGGGTTTTAGCTTGTCCATCGCGCCCTGATAGAAACCGACCGAGTTGTTGTCGTCGGGAGAACCGGCAAACAATTCGACAATCACCGGCGCTGCGGCGGTGGCTTGATCCAGTTTGAGGCCGGTAATCAGAATATCCCCCATCTGTCCGCCAACCTTGTAGTTGTCGAAAGACACGTAGTAGTCCACATGAGGGGACTGCATGAGAAGCCGGTCATAGGAGATGACGGGAATCTTGGCCGCGGCCGCATTGGCAAGCTGGTTGGAGAGAGCCGAACCGTCAATGGACGCGATGACCAGGGCTTTGACACCCTTGGTGATCATGTCGTCAAGCTGGCGAGACTGGGTGGGGATGTCATCATCCGAATACTGGAGGTCTACGGTGTACCCCAATTTTTCGAGGCCTTCCTTGACCGCGTTGCCATCTTTAATCCACCGCTCCTCCGACCGGGTGGGCATCACCACGCCGATTAAGCCTTTTCCCCCTGTGCCTTGGCTTTGACTGCCACCACCTGCGAAAACCGTTCCTGCTCCAACAAGCAGGACCAAAACCGTCATAAGAACCCTTGACATACACTTCATTTTCTTCCTCCGCTTAAAATAATAAGGGAACGGTTATATTGCGTGTTCGTTCACCTTATATGTACAAAGTCAGTGTATAATGGAAATTTTAGGCTGTCAACAAAAATTTGCACCATGTGTCGTTAATAAGTGAGAAGTTCACCTCTAAGACTAACGAGGGAAAAGAGCACCCCCTGGGATATACTAGGAGGATGAAGGGGGAGCGAAACGGGGATAGAAACTGGCGACGTTGCGGGGCATAGCGGGGGACGGAGGAGTTATCGAGGAAATCCGTCTGGGAACCATCCCGGAGCACGACCTTGCCCTGAGCCGGGATATGCTGGTGACCAGGGCGATGCTCACACCGGGGGACAGCGTAATAAACGACCGGGGATTTGTATCGCGGGAGGTTATGAATACAGTGAACGTGAAACGGGAGGTAGACACCTATAGTCCGGTGAAAAAGAATAGGGCGGCGTATGAGGAAGCGGTTCGACTGGCGCGGAAGACGGCTTGAATCTGGACGGCGGCGGCTCAACGGCATTCTCGCTAAACGGTAAGCTGATAAATCATCCTGTTCACCGACCTTTTCCCCTTTCCCTTTTCTCTCCAAATAATGAAAGAGCTGTGGCCGTCTGTATCGGTATAGCGCGTCTATAGTCAGCGGAAATTTCACCCCCCCCTAATCTTAAACTTGACCCACACAGGGAAAATAACCGCGAAGGCGCGGAAGGCGAAAAAGGAAAGGGAAAAAGGGGATTTTCCTCTAAACCCTTCTTTAACCGTATTCGCCTTTGTGGTTTATTGTGGATAGGTATTCATCTTTTCCCGCACATCCGGCAGAGGATATTTGCCTTTCCCTGAACTTTTCCGCATATCTCGTAATGGTGTTTTGCTAGCCGTGAAGGTTTGAGGGACAGCCGAAAAGGATATTTTGCCTCCCCGCAGGCTTTGCCAGCAAGCCATTAAGGTTTGCCAGCCATCCCGCAAGCCCAATTTGCCGGCAAAAAACGGAGGAAAGAACTATGGCAAAGGATTATATACCGGCGAAAATCGCCGATTTCCGGCTTTTTTCAGACCATTTTGTTGATTTGGTCTCTCAAAAGGCCGCAGCGTGGGGTATTCCCGACACGGCGAAGGCAAAGTTGACCGACGCTCATACCGCATGGACGGCGGCGCAGGCGGAGGCGGACAATCCCGACACCCGCACGAGCCTTGCTGTTGAAAAGGCGCGGCGGCTTCGGGGCGAAGATACGACAAATATCCGTTGGATGGTGAACACGTTCATCAATCCCAATGCTGCGGACGCAATCACCGTGGAAGACCGCATTGACTTAGGGCTTCACGTCAAGGATAGTGCGCCGACCCATCATCCGGCCCCGACGAGCCGTCCCGATACGGACGTGGAGCCGTCGGGTAAGTATCAGCATACGGTTATTGCCCTTGATTCGGCGACTAGCAAAAAGGAAAAACCGGCGGACGCTTACGGGGTGCGCTATGCTTGGCAATTGGGCGGGACGGCTCCGGCAACACCCGCTGACTTGCCGAAATCAGAATTCAGCCGGAAGACTGCGGAAAAATTTTTGTGGGACCCCAGCAACCAGGGCAAGCCGGTTTATTACGCGACCGCTTACGAAAATTCCAAAGGCGATATTGGGCCGTGGAGTGCGGTTGTCAGCACGATTGTGCCGTAAGGCAATGATAAAACACACGGAGGAAAAATGATGACAGAAAAAGAAAAAGCGGCTATCACGATGAAGTTTTTTGCGCTGTGTGATGTGTGATGAAGGAAAAGAAGATGAAGCAATGACCCTTTTCAAAACTATTCCTATGCCGCCGTTTTTGGCGAAAATCACCAAAGAAAAACTGGGTGTCGAATATTTAGACGGCTGGAATTTAGCGGAAGCGGAGGCGAAATTTGGATCGGGCTGGCTTAATCGGTAAAATACAGGTTGCCGTTACAATGATCTACCAGGGGCGGCAATGGCTTGATACGGAAGGTCTTGAAGGCGAGGGCAGGATAAGTTACAAACGAGGGCTTGCCTGTGCTATTGAAGCGTTTCGGGAAACGCTGGAACGCGCCGCCAGTTGCCCCAACCGGAACTTCCACACTTTGTTTTTATACCCCTTGCTGCCACCCCAATCGCCTGTTATCAGAAGCTTTGTTGCCCGGGGAAAGGTATGCTTCCCGACACACTGCCACCACATCGTAATGCTTTCCACCCCAAAATCCGCCCTGTTGATGGACAAGGCGTATTCGGATAGCAAGACCCGAGGTCTGGCAAGGTTTCTGAACTTTCGGCCCGTCGTGCCGCCGAAGAAGGATCGCACGGAACCGTGGCGTTTTGACCAGGAAGATAAGGAGGTATACAAACAGAGGAATGGGATAGAGCTGGCGTTCCGGCGGATTTTTACCCGTTAGGATAAACGTGCTGTTATGTTTAACGCGTTTGTTTACTTCGCTCTTATTTGTATCATTTCTTTCAGTGTGAACAGGCCCTAGGTGTTGTCCTCAACTATGTGCCTTAGGTGTTCCTGAATATCCGGGTATTTCTCTTCTGTCCATTTCGGCCCGCCCCCGATTTCCCGTACCCCTGTAGGGTTCGATTCTACCGGCTCTAATAATTAGAGTTGTTCAATAACTTCAGTTATTGAACAAGTCCATTCTTTCTTTCCTCGCGTTATCCTATTCAATGCCAACCCGGTTATCTCATGGACAACAACCGATCCTCCGTATCCATAGGCTGTCGTACCCCTTTTTCTTTGATACAACCAGTATAACATACCTCTCATTTATTCTCAAGTTATTATTTAACAATTACTTAGTAACTGTAAGAAAATAACTTGTTATATTTCTGGGGAAATAACATAATTCCAATCTCCATGGAAAGCGTCTTTTTTCAGACTGAGTCCGGCTAATGCTTCATCAGTAACTTTGTTCCCAATTCGTATTTGTTATCATCTTGTATACACACGATTTTTAATCCCTTTGATGTGGTTGTGTTTGATAGTAATTCAATCACCCTTTCGATAGATACGAGCGGCTTCCCTTTCCCGTTTTTACGTATGAAACAAAACATCCTCTGTTCTATCTTGTTCCCTTTTGATATGCCGGCAGGGAAATGGGAAACATGCGTTTCCAGCCCCGTGCTATTCGCAAATGCTTGCAACCGCTTCTTCCAAAGCTTGACTCTTGACCCCTTGATGCCGCCATTGCCGCAGTTTATATAGATCTTTGAAACCTGTGGATAGGTGTTCTTTCCCAGTGTTTGCCACCACCGTAAAATACTTTCCACCGCGAATTCAGCCGTTCCGGGGGCAGCCTTTCACCGTTCTTTTACCGGAACGTCTTGATCCCTAACTCCGCTTAAAATAGGTAGTCTAGCTTCAATTTTTGAAAGAGTTTTCTAAGTTTTACCGTAGTTTCGCTTAGGTGCCATTCACCTCGTATTTTCATTTGGTAAATGGATTTTGACAGTTCAATAATATCTTTTGGCGAGTATTTTGCCAAAAGATCCGCCTCGCGCAACCGGTAATAAATCT
>JAIRNP010000165.1 GCA_031258005.1 Treponema sp. | reverse complement strand
TGTTCAAGAGCCGGCTGGGGATGATGGGCGAATTATTCCAGGGCCTGAGTTTTACGATTGCCATTGCCCTCGCTTCAAGCCTCCTGGTGGCCCTGTTTCTGGTTCCCATTCTGTCAAGCGCCTACCTGCCCCTACAGACGCGCAAGCAGCGGCCCTTGAAAAACAATATGCTGCGGGCGATTGACAACGCCGCCGGAGCCGCGTTGGATCTGATGACCGGCGCGTATGTCCGGCTGCTTCGGGCGGCGGTGCGGCACCGCCTGGTTACGACTGTGCTGGTGTGCGCCGCCTTTGCCGGATCGGTCATGGCGCTTTCCAAAATGGGGATGGTGATGGTCCCGCCCATGAACGAGGATTCGGTAAGCCTCAATGTCGAGCTTCCCCTGGGAACCCGGTACGAAGACACCAAGGCGGTGATGCTGCAAATACAGGAAATCGCCCTTAACGAGATTAAGGGGGCGAAAACCATTATCACCAATATCGGCTCGTCGGGCCGGGGATTCGGCGGCAGCGGCACGAACCGGGGGGAGTTGAGCGTCAGCCTCAACATGGACGACCCCCTGGCGGATAATTCGGCGCAGGTAATGAACAAACTCCGCGCCCACTTCAACGACTTCCCCAACGCGACCCTGAGTTTCGCTCAGGGCATGGCGCGGCAGTTGGCGGGAGGCTCGGACATAGACATCGCGCTCCGCATTGACGACATTGACGAGGGGCTTGCGGCGGCGCGGGAGATAGCAGACATTATCAAAGCGGAAGTTCCGGAGCTTGCCGACGTTTCCATAGATATGACCGAGGGTCTCCCCCAGGTCGAGGTGGCAATCGACCGCAGGCGGGCCTACAACATGGGACTTTCGGTGAGCGCCATAGCCAAAGAAATAGCCGCGGCCATGAACGGCGTTACCGCCACAACCTTCCGTTACAGCGGCTCTGAATACTCGGTAACGCTGGAACTGCGGGAAGAAGACCGGCAGAAACTGCCCGACCTCCAGCGGATATTCGTGGCTTCCGGCTCAGGCAGCCTCGTCCCGCTTTCCAACTTCGCCGCGCTGGAAAAGGGGCTGGGGCCGGTAAGCATCAAACGGGAAAACCAATCCCGCGTCATCCACATCACCGGAAACGTTACGGAGGGCAGCCGCATACAGGATGTGGAAAATAAGGTCAGGGAAACTATCAACACCCAATTTATCATCCCCGAAGCCATGAGCCTTGCCTACGAAGGGCAATCGGAGGAAATCGCCAAAACCGCCACGACCTTTGCCCTCATCATCACCCTGGCGATCCTGCTGGTGTTCGGCGTCATGGCCGGCCAGTACGAGTCCTTCAAAGACCCTTTCATCAACCTGTTTACCATACCGCTGCTCTTGATAGGGGTGGTTACCATCTATCTTATTACCGGCCAGAACATCAGCATGTTTTCGCTGGTAGGGGTTGTGATGCTGGTAGGGGTTGTGGTAAACAACGGCATCGTCCTCGTGGACTACACCAACCTCCTCGTGGGCCGGGGCGCCCCGGTACGGCAAGCCTGTATCGACGCTGGGGAGTCGCGGCTGCGCCCCGTACTGATGACCACCCTTACCACGATCCTCGGCCTCATCCCCATGGCTTTTTTCCCCGGCAAGTCGGCTACCATGCTCCAGCCCATCGGCCTTACGGTCATCGGCGGCATGGTCTCGTCAACCTTTATGACCCTGTTCTTTATTCCGGTGCTGTACTCGTTTATCAATGAGCGCCGGGGTAAGAAAAAGCGTAGAGGGCAATTGGCGCTGAACAAAAAACAGGGAGGCGCGGAATGAAACGCATGGAACTTATCGCAAACCGTTCGGTGGAAGATGAAATTATCAGCTCGCTGGAACACGGGATTGCGGATTTTTATTACACCCTGCTTCCCGTAGTACACGGCAGAGGCAAAACCGCGTACCGCCTGGGAACCGCCACATGGCCGGAAGAAAACTTCATGCTTATCAGCTATCTTGAAGACCGGGATGCTCTTACGGCAAAGGCGGTTGTGGAGGATGTAAAAGCGCGTTTTCCGGGAGAAGGGATAAAACTCTTTTTTATAACCTAAATTCTCAAAGAAATCTAACCGTAGGGGCTGGATGCCTCATGCTAAAAATCTAAGGCTTCTCCCAAAAACAACCACTACACATTATTCCATAATGATGATATAATAAGCACATGAGAGGGGAAAACTTAGACAAGGAAGCCGTGGTGGAAACAGTGCGGCGAAAATGGGATGCCATGCAAAACCATCTGGACGAGCGCGGCAGGCGTATCTGGGCGGCAACCGAGGCGCAAGTCTTGGGACACGGCGGCGTAACCGTGCATTCGGACCGGAGGTCCGCGGCAACCGGTATGTCAAGAAGCGCGATTACCCAAGGCATTGCGGAAACGGCTAAGCCACAAGATGCCGCGCCGCCGGATCGGGCAAGGATGTTTGGCGGCGGTCGAAAAAAAAAATCAGTGAGAAGTATCCGCGGTATGAACAGGAATTGGAAAACCTTCTTGATTCATCGGTGATAGGGGACCCTGAAAAGCCCCTGCGTCATGTAAGCAAAAGCGCCCGTAATGTCTCAGATGCGCTCAAAGACAAAGGGATAGCGGCAAGCCCTGAAACGGTGAGGCGGCTGGGATACCGGATGCAGGGAAACCGAAAGGTCAAGAGCGTTAAGGCGGACCATCCGGACCGGGACGCCCCGTTTCAACACATAGAAAAGCAGCCGAAAAAGGCCGTAAAGGGCAAAAACCCGGTCATTTCGGTTGATACCAAGAAGAAAGAGGGGAAGAGGAGCCTATAAAACGGGGGAAAAGAGCGGCACAAGAAGAGGGAAAGCCCCGCAGTTGCGGATCAGGATTTTGTTTCTCCCGATACGCCCCGCGCCTATCCGTATGGCATATACGATCTGAAAACCAATACCGGATTGGTGAATGTCGGGACTGACCATGATACCAGTTGTTTTGCGGTCGCTTCCATACGGGCATGGTGGAAGGCGGAAGGTAAAGCGGCCTATCTGCGGGCGAACTATCTTCTACTCCTTGCTGACGGTGGAGGGTCTAACGGTTCCCGCAGAAGGCAGTGGAAATACGAGTTGTATGGCTTATCGAAGGAGATAGGGATACCGATTACAGTCTGCCATTACCCGCCGGGAACCAGCAAGTGGAACAAAATAGAACACCGCCTGTTTCCGTTTATCAGCATGAACTGGAGGGGAGTACCCTTAACCGATTATCAAATCGTTGTTGATTTAATAAACAATAGCAAAACACGGGAAGGTCTCAGTGTCAAATGCGTGTTAGATATGAACAAGTATGAGGTGGGTGTTCGTATTTCGGACAAACAAATGCGGGAGATAAAACTGCTGGGAGGCAGATTCCACAAGGATTGGAATTATACATTAAAACCTCCGGTAAATGAACCTGGGGCTGTCCAGAAAGTAAGGGCGGCCCCTTATAGTTTTTCCCGGCCCGGCCAGACCAAAGTTATGGTATAGTGCTTCTATACAAGAAGTATCAACATAAATAAGCATAGATAGCGGTTTCAATTAACCCGTGTAATGGTGCCGTATTCCGTAAATCTTTTTTCATATTTGCCCATGTTTTTTCAA
>JAIRNP010000114.1 GCA_031258005.1 Treponema sp. | reverse complement strand
TACAAAGAGATTGTCAAGTAGGCGGGGCGGGGGCTGTTTTCAGGCCAAGCCTTTTCACCAGCATGGGAATAGGTTAGCAAATACGGAAAATGTACGCAAGCATCTCACCGTGCCATTCGTCGCAAAAGAGGGTTAGCCCCCTTTTTTACCTTCTCCCTGGTGCAATACTTCTTTTTTCCGTCCGACACATTACCCTTACAATATGGAGAGGCTGTTTCAAAATAGCACATTCTGAAACAGTCTCCCTGCACAAAAATCCTCAAAACTTGTTTAGAAGGGCCTGGCTGCTAGATACTGGTATTCCTTCAGCACTCGCTCTGTCTGAGCCTTGGCTTTGGCAAGCAAGGCCGCGGCCCGCTCAGGAGCGGCTGCCTTGAGGCTCTTAAACCGGACTTCCTTGTACATGAAATCTTCCAGACTGGTGGTGGGGTCTTTGGAGTCAAGCTGGAAGGGGTTCTTGTTCTCACTTTTAAGCCGAGGATCGTAACGGTACAAGGGCCAAAGACCGCAGGTAACCGCCCCCTTCTGCTGGTCCAAGCCGCGGCTCATATCAATGCCGTGGTTGATGCAGTGGGAGTAGGCGATGATGATGGAAGAACCGTCATAGCTTTCCGCCTCCCGGAAGGCATTGATTACCTGGGCTGTGTTGGCGCCCATAGCGACTTTTGCTACGTACACATAGCCGTAGCTCATGGCCATAGCCCCCAGGTCCTTTTTGGTAATATCCTTACCCCCTGCGGCAAATTTGGCGATGGCTCCCACCGGAGTTGCCTTGGACATCTGACCGCCGGTATTGGAGTAGACTTCGGTATCCATACAGAGGACATTCAGGTTCCTGCCTGAGGCGAGTACATGATCAAGACCGCCGTAACCGATATCATAGCCCCAGCCGTCTCCCCCAAGGATCCACACGGAACGTTTGATGAAGTGGTCTGCCAGAGAAAGGAGCATTTTCGCGGTGGAACTGCGTTCCCCGGAGAGGGCCCTTTTGAGTTCATCCACCCACGCGCGCTGTTCTTCAATCGCTGCATCGTCGGCCTGGGTATTGGCCAGCAGGCGATCAATGAGGTTCCCCTGGATGCCTTCCTTCTTGGCCTGTGCCGCTACTTCCCGGGCATACTCCGCAAGTTTATCGCTGGTGAGCCGCATCCCCATACCGAATTCAGCAGCATCCTCGAAAAGACTGTTGGACCACCCGGGCCCCCGTCCATCGGCCCGTTGACAGTACGGGGTAGTAGGGAGGTTCCCCCCATAGATGGAAGAGCAGCCCGTAGCGTTAGCAATGATCGCCCGGTCACCGAAGAGCTGGGAGAGGAGCTTCACATAGGGCGTCTCCCCGCAGCCCCCGCAGGCGCCGGAGAATTCAAAGAGGGGGCGCTTATACGCCAAGCCCTTGACCGCCGAGAGGTTGAGCTCTTCTGCCGGAACCTCCGGGAGCGTGAGGAAGTAATCCCAGGCAGCGGCTTGTTCTGCATGGTATACCGGATCATCCGCGTAGGACTTCCAGGAAAGGGCCTGGGGCTTGGAAGCATCTTTGGATTTTGGACAGACATGGATACAGACCCCGCATTCCATACAGTCCTCAGCGGAGATAAGAAGGCAGGTTTTCTTGCCCTCCACTGCCTTGGGCTTGATCGCCGCGGTCTTAAAGCCCTTGGGAGCAGCGGCAGCTTCCGTATCGGTGAGGTTCTTCATACGAATACAGGCGTGGGAGCAAACCGCCGCACAGTTACCGCATTGGATACATACATCGGGATTCCACGAAGGAACCCGCTCGGCTACTGCCCGCTTTTCATACTGGGTAGTGGCGGTGGGGAAGGTACCATCCTCAGGGATCTTACTTACCGGCAGCTTGTCCCCTTCTTGGATGGATACGGCGCCCAAGGTTTCCCGGATCCAGGGATCCCGAGCCGTAGCAAAGGGCTTCTTCATGTGGAGCTTGCTGTCCGCAGTGGCAGGGTATTTGACCTCTTCTACGGCAGAAAGAGCCGCGTCCACGGTAGTGAAGTTTTTCTGCACTATATCCATACCTTTTTTACCATAGGATTTCTCGATAAAGTGCTTCATTTCCTCCACCGCCACGGCATCGGGCAATACACCGGAGATTTTGAAGTAGGCAGCCTGCATGACCGTGTTGATCCGGTTTCCCATACCGGACTTGCGGGCGATCTCCACGGCATTGATCACGTAGAATCGCAGTTTCTTATCAATGATTCGCTTCTGGGCTTCCACGGGTATTTCGTTCCAGACCTCTGCCGCATTGTAGGGGCTGTTGAGGAGGAACGTACCGCCCACCTTGGCATTGGCCAGCATGTCCAGGGTCTCCATATAGGAGAACTTATGGCACGCGAGGAAGTCCGCCTTGGTGATGAGGTAGGGCCGGCGGATGGGCTTTGAGCCGAAACGGAGGTGACTTATGGTGAAGCCTCCAGATTTCTTGGAATCGTAGGAGAAATACGCCTGGGCAAACAGCTCCGGTTTAGTGGCCCCGATAATTTTAATGGAGTTTTTGTTTGCCCCTACGGTACCGTCGGATCCAAGGCCATAGAACATGGCTTCATTCATACCCTCTTCAGGAATCACCAAGTGTTCATCGTAGTCCAGGCTCTTCCCCTGGACATCATCCTGGATACCCACGGTAAAGTTGGAGAGCTGCTTCCCCGAAAGATTGTCAAATACCGCCTTGACCATACCGGGGGTAAATTCTTTGGACCCCAGACCATACCGGCCGCCGAGAATGACGGGAAATTGTTTCCAGGGCGCGTTCCCAGCCTGGGTTACGATGCCGCACGCGGACACCACCTCTTCGTAAAGGGGTTCACCCAGGGAACCGGGCTCCTTGGTTCGGTCGAGAACCGCAAGGCTTTTAACCGTGGGAGGCAGGGCCTTGACGAACGCGGCGGCATCAAAAGGCCGGAAGAGCCGGACCTTGAGGATCCCCACCTTTTCACCCTGGGCAACCAGGTGTTCCACCGTCTCTTCACCGGTCTCTGCGCCGGATCCCATGATGACCAGCACCTTTTCCGCATCCCTTGCCCCAAAGTAATCGAATATATGGTAGGCACGGCCGGTAAGTTTGGCGTACTTGTCCATCTCTGCCTGGACGATAGTAGCCACCTTATCGTAATAGGGATTCACCCCCTCCCGGCCTTGGAAGTAGGTATCAGGATTCTGAGCAGTTCCCCGGATGGAAGGTTTTTCCGGCGTAAGCCCTCGGGCCCGGTGTGCGCGGACCAGATCATCATCGATCATGGCTCGCATCACCCCATAGGACACTTCCTCGATTTTCTGCTGCTCATGGCTGGTCCGGAAACCGTCAAAGAAGTGCAGGAAGGGGACTCGAGAGCGCAAGGTCGCGGCGTGGGCAATTACCGCCAGGTCCATCACTTCCTGGACGCTATTGGAAGCCAAAAACGCCCAGCCGGTCTGCCGGCAAGCCATCACATCCTGGTGATCCCCGAAAATCGAAAGCGAACTGGTTGCCAGGGCTCGGGCGGCAATGTGGAATACCGTGGAAGTCAGTTCCCCCGCAATCTTATACATATTTGGAATCATCAAGAGTAAGCCCTGGGAAGCGGTGAAGGTGGTGGAAAGTGCCCCGGTGGTCAAAGCCCCATGTACTGCTCCGGCCGCACCTGCTTCGGACTGCATTTCCACAACTTGGGGAACCGTATCCCACAGATTTTTCCGGCCCTGGGCAGAAAACTCATCCGAGAGTTCCCCCATAGGGCTCGAGGGGGTAATCGGATAAATCGCGATTACTTCACTGAGTGCATGGGCTACATAGGCTGCGGCGGTATTACCGTCAATCATAACCATGTTTTTATCAGACATTATTGTACCTCATTGGTAGGGTTATTTCAATTCTAATTTTCCCAGGTGATTTATGCAAGTATCCCCCCCCCAGGAGGCTTAATGCCCCTGTATGGCTGTGGTAGTAAGAAGGCGAGGCGCCCCTGGCTTCAGGTCTTTGCTGCTTTGAAACCAAGCCCACACCTTGTCGCACCCCACGTTAGATAGAGACTGCGGAAACTTAGCGGTTCCTAGGGAGCAGCCTTATCGTAGGAGATAAACATCGTAGCGTTATAAACCATCGCCGGAAGCTGCACCTTCGCCCGTACCAAGGGCCGGTAGAAAGGTGAAATAATCCGTCCCATCCATTATCCCGGCGGGGGAGCGGGATGATCCACAGGTAAATTCTGCCTTTGCGCGGAGTATTACAAACTTGATAAAAGCGACATTTTGGGGAACAATCAAACAATACGTATGATCTTATCGATGGCTTCAGTAAGAGCAGGGTGCTTTTTATGACTGGAAGCCGGCCCTGGATCACCAAAGGAGTCAGTGCTGCAATGTGCCTGCCCATACGGGTACTCTGGAAGAACCGGGTTCCTACGCGTACAGTACCCATTGCAGCCGGTAATCCGTCCTGGGGCAAAGGGCATTGCCTTTTCTGGGTTACCAGTTCTTCCCATGAAATGACCGCCGTCCTCAATACCGATAGGGCCATCACCGCGGTATTCCCTAAGCCCCCTGGCCACATACTTCCTATAAGCCTTCGCGTACAGGACCGTTTGAGTAATTTCCTTCTCCATGCCGCGGTCAATTGCCGCGGGGATTCTAATGCCTTAGACATACCCGTAAAGGAAGGATCGTAGCTTGGCCCTGAAAGCAGATATAGGCGCGATGGTCTTGGATGCGGGGTTTGTACGGGTACGAATTCTCGCGCCCTTTGATCCGGTCGTGGATCCTCATACTCCCATCCCGGAATCGTACCAGACGGGGGCTCCTTCTTTGCTTATAGCTGCTCTCCCCTATGGGAACCTGCAGGACCCGGTACCCCTTGCAGCAGGGGGTGCCTATATCGCCCCCTTTGCTCAGCGGAACTATTATCGGGAAGGGGTAAAACGGCTTCAAAACCTGGGATCGGTCTTTCGCACCCATTATGGCGGCAGAAAATCCGATTTCAGGATACTCTGTAATTCTCCGGTTCCTGAAAAACCCCTGGCCCGTGCCGCAGGTCTTGGCGTCCTTGGCAGGAACGGGCTTATCATTACTCCTGAAGCAGGTTCCCTGGTCATCATCGCGGCCATGACCCTGCCCTTTCCCTTGGAACAGGATAAGGCAGAACCAGAGCTAAACCCAGACAATCCTTTTCCCTGGTGCGGTAACTGCGACCCGATATGTCCTCCCTGTGTTGCTTCCTGTCCTACTGGAGCGGTCCGGGGAGATGGAAGTCTGGAGCTTACCCGATGTATCCAGTGGTATGCCTCAGGACATGGAGCTGCAGTTCCCCAGGAGATTGCTCGGCACTGGGGAAAGCGGCTCTACGGTTGTACCGATTGTCAAGATGCCTGTGTCTATAATCAACTTCCCATAAGGGGTATCTCCAGCGATGAAGGTCCGCTGCCGGCATATCTCGATCCTGTGGAATTAGGAACCTTAAGCAATGAGGAATTAAAAGCCCGGTTTAAGGGAACCGCTATGGGGCTTTCCTGGCTTGGACCGGAGGGAATCCGGCGTAATGCCCGGCTGGCAGCGCAAAGCCTATGAGAAGGTCGGGTCATTCTCTAGAAAGGGCTAACCTAATTGTGTATCCTCAGGGTTATGGACCAACAGTACAAGCTATGATTTAGTAGCGTACAAGTCTATACTATTCTCGGAGATACCCAGATACGTAAACCGCCCTATCGGATACCGGTACCTGGTTTCATCGAGATATTTCCGTACTGGAGCGGAATCGCATTTATATAAGGATATACTATGGATATATGGCAAGAAACGTTTTCCGTGGGTTTTAGAGATATAGATCCTTCGGATCGACTCACTCTAGGAGCTATTTTCGATTATTTTCAGGAGGCATCCATTAATCATGCAGAGCATTTGGGAGTAGGCAGGACGCCTATGGCCCAGGCCGGGCAGGTATGGATTCTTTCTCGCATATCGGTAGTGTTTGACCATCGGCCCCGGTATGGAGAAACCATTACCCTGCGGTCTTGGCCTCGGGGGACGGAAAAGCTTTTTGCCCTTCGGGATTATGATATCCGGGATGCATCAGATACTCCCCTGGTTCGGAGTAGAAGCGGCTGGCTTATCCTGGATAAGGAAAAACACCGGCCTTTACGTCCCCGAGAAGTGGTGGACAAGCTTCCATTGAACCCGGGCCTAGACGCCCTGCCGGAGGGAGTGTGCGGGCTCAATGCCAGAGATATGCTTACCAAAGCCGGAGAACGTCGAGCCGCTTATTCAGACATTGATTATAATAGACACGTTAATAATACCCGGTATATCCAATGGATTCAAGATATCACCAACCCGGAACTCCTGGAACAGGCAGGGCACATGCGGCTGGATATTAATTACCTCAGTGAAATTAAGGGGGGAGAGATCACCGAATTATGGTCTGTTCCTTTAAGCGGTTCAGGATTCGCCTTTGAGGGTCGACGCCAGGATGGCGGTCAAGTTGTTTTCCGTGCAGAACTGCGGATATAGTCTAACCTCCTCCTTCATGATCCTCGGTCCCCCATTGTGGCGGGCTAGAATGGCGTTACATCAATTCGCCATTATATTTCGCAATGAACCGGTTCCGTTCTGATGTGTTTTGCCGCCGCTTCGTCGTTTATTACCGTTCCTAAAACAGCGGCTTGTCCTTTCAGAAAAAGGACAAGCCGCCGGTGTTGAAAAGATGTTTTTAAACCATGCTGTTTTAGAAATTCTGGTAACGTACCGCCCAGTTGTCCTTTGAGTCAGCGTATTCGTAATCAATCAGGATCTTCGAATAATGGGTCCCGTCCCCGTGGCGGATAATGTAGACCTGTTCTTTTCCGGCGGAGGAATATTTCCCCATGCCAGCAGAACCGTAATACTGTTTTTGATCGTATTGGTAACCACTCAGGGGGTTTTCGGCACTTAAACCGTCCCCCGTCTCGTACCCGACATAGGTCATTACGTTCAAGGTTGTTTGCGACGCTCCTCCCATGGCGCTTACCCACACTTTTTTATCGGTAAGGTAGTTTTTTAAAATGGAATCATCCTCACCTTTTTTATCCGTATCGGCCACATCGCCAAGCGCCGCCTTATCGGTATACCAAACTCCGCCCTGGCCGCCGGACTCCAGACCTGCTGCGGTATCGCCGCTGTTGGTAAGAACAAGCCGGGTGCGGGTGAAGGCGATGTCCCACTTGGTGGTGTTTATATCGGCGCCGGTTACTTCCTGGCCGGTACTGAGGGAGAAATACGTAACCCCATCCCCAGTGGCCAGGGATACGGCGGGGAGATCCTTCTGTTCCCCGCCCAGGTTGGGACCCGGATCCTCGGCCGGGCAGCCCAGGAACAGGGGAATAGCGCAAATAAGGGCCAGCGCTGCAAAAAGATAACGATTGTGTTTCATTGTTTCAATCCACATTAAAAACTCCTTTTGGGGACGGCTATTCCGGCAGCCCCCGCTATTTTAAACCGGCGTCACGCGCCGATAGGGAGACTAAAAAAAGTACCGAAGTCCCAGGGTAAAGGATTGGGCCGTGTAGGGCCCCAGAGGATCGATAAGGCCGGTGATGTTATCCACCGCGGTATTGACCTTAAAGTGCCTGCCGATATTCACGGAAAAATAAAAATCCAAAATGAACCGGGGCTCGTAGTTTACGTCCGGGTCCGTCAGGGCGGAAAAAAAACGGCCCTGGAGGTAGGTGTTGATGCCGGTCTTTTGGTGATCCAAACCCAGCTTCATCTTTACCGTGTGGGCGGGTTGGGGATACCGTTCCTCTTCCCCGGTCCGATCATAGGCGTAGAGCCAACTATAAGCCCCGGAAAGGTAACCGTATGTGAGCATAGTTACCCGGGCCTCGCTGTCAAAACCTGCCCGAAAGGACCGGGCGATGTTTTTGGTATCGTACAACGGCCTGTTTAATGCGTCGACGGCGCCGGTATTCACGTTGAAAATCTCGTCAAACATTTCGCTGTAATAGCCGTTTACCTGTCCAAAAAACAGCCCTTCCTTTGAATAGTCCAAGGCCAGATTAAAGGCCAGAACGTATTCGGGCGTAAGATCGGGATTCCCCCGGACCACCGGGTGGTTGGGGTTGTCATCCTTAACCAGGTAGAGATCGCTAAAATCCGGCGCCCGGTAGCCAAGCCCCGCTCCTCCCAAAAGCCGGAACCCCGCAGGCAGATGGCGCATGGCGGAAAGTTTGGGGGCCGCAAAGAAACCGAACTGGGAACTCCGGTCCCCCCGGATCCCCAGGAGAATCGAATACACCCCCTCCCGGTACCGTTCCGCCTGGGCAAAAAGGGCTTCCTGATCCGCCGCCGCAAAGGTTCCATTGTTGCGGAGGTTGTATTTATCCATGGAGTTGTAGGCCCCCTCAAAGCCCAGGGTAAGGAGCCAGTTGTCAAAACCCGCGTACTCCCCCGTGGCTTCCAGGGCGGCGTAATTCTCATTTTCGTGGTTTTCCCCGGTAGTCCAGTTCTGCATAATGCCGTTGTAGGTGTCCTTATCCCGCTGGTAATAGTTGTCATAGGCCCGCATGGTAAGGCTCACCCCGTCCAGGGGGAACAATTCTGCCTCAACGTAAGCGTCGCCCCGGAGGTAATCCAGACGGTTAAGCCCGCCCCGGGCGCTGGTCTGCTCGTCGCTGCGCATGGCCATGAAGGAGCCGCCCAGTTTTATCTCCGTCATATCCCCCAGGGGAACGGCCATGTCCAGCCCCGCCTTTCCTCGGAGCATCCGGGGTAGGACGGAGGCGCTTTTGTTTTCGTTGTAATAAAAATCCGACCGGGCCCCTTCTACGGAAAGGGAATTCCGCAGGGGTCCGATGGGGAAACCCACCACCGCCTTTAGATTCTGTTCCAGGATAGGGTTAAAATCCGCAGTCTTTGCTTCTGCCGGGGTATCCGGGTCGTTGTAGGGCAGCAGGAAACGGTTGGATATGTCCGCGGAAAGGGAAAACGCATCCCCCGGCTTTTTGGTGATGATGTTGATAACCCCGCCTATGCCGTCGGATCCGTAGAGGGCGCTCTGGGGACCCCGCACTATCTCTATCCGCTCCACATTCCCCAAGGGCAGGGTTTCCCCCTTAAGCCGGGAGGCGATTCTTCCCGTCACCCGCCTGCCGTCAAGCAAAAAGAGGATCCGCCGTTCCCCCATGCCCTGCATCTGGATGTAATCGCCCATGGCGTTGCCGGTGTACATGAGGCCGTAATCGTCGAGGATTTCCGCCACCGTGGCGGCGCTGGAATTTTCTATCTCCTCCGCGGTGATGACCTCGGTGACCACCGGGGTGTCCTGTAGGCGCTTTTCCATCCTGGTGCCGGTGACGGTGATTTCCCCCAGTTCAAAAACCACATCCTCTTCGCCGCTCTCCTGGGCGGCCGCCGGCAGGGCCAGAAACAGGCAGAGGATCAGAAGGACCGGCGGCTTTGTCAAAAACCGGGGGATGCAAAAATAGCGGTTTGGAGGGTGGGCTCCTTTACCGGAAGCGAATCCCCGCCGTGGTTTTACCTGACACATAGGCAACACCAAGGGAAATTCTTGAAAAACCCGGTTAGTTTTGCAGAAGCTCCTTACAAGTTGTTCACCCTAGGGGCTGCAAAACTGTATTTTTTAAAGGTTGATTTTTATATAGAGAAGCCTTACGTTCCAATCGGGTACTTCCCCAATAGTATCGGCTTCATTATTCTATAAGGAATGACAAAAGAAAATGCCGATGCCCTGGAACCGTTCAGGATTCTATTGCACAAAACTGGAAAATATAATAAAGTTTATACGATTTTATGTAAAAAGGAGTATTACATGAACGAGTCTTGTTATGATGATGGACCAGCCCCCCCTGTGAGTGCTGATACCTTCCCCATTGAGCGGGAATCCTGGAGTCCGATGGTAACTACGCTGATTCCTTGAGGAGCGATGGGGCTTTGCACTGTCCGCACAAACGATGGATAACGGCTGTTTTTACAACAATACCGGTTGTGAACCTAACCTAAAGTTCAAAACCGGCTTTAATTAGAGCCATAAAGGAATGTCGTATGAAAATACGTTCTAAGATTGTTTTATTAGTGATCCTCGTTACCCTCTGCGCCCTTGTGGGTTCTGGTATCTTTATGTATACTACCTTGACCCTCCAGGAGAGAGTCCGTGAGCTTACTGAAGATTTAAACTTTGCCAAGGTAGAAGAGTATTTTACCCAGCTTAACGCCTTCTTGAATTCCGTTCAGGGAAGCGCAGGAATCAGTCAAAGTTTGGGGGAAACCTTTTATGAACTACGGTCCATTTTGCCTGAAGCAGAACTGAAAACATCTATGGTAAATACCTACCACAGAACTTTTTCCTTGGAACCTTCTCTCTTGGGAGGAGGCGCTTTCTATGGACCCTACGCCTTCTACCCTGAAATCGAAGATTTTCACTACTTTGCCAGTAAGAGCCTTGATACCATTGATTCTAGTCCCCGGAATATCCGGTGGATGGGTGATGAATGGGCGTGGGATGTGGCAACCTATGAAACCGATTGGTATCAAGTCGCAGTGCCCCAAGGCTGGAACCTAGGGCAAAAAAGGGATCAACGGTACTACTGGAGCGAGCTATATACGGATACTTCGGTTAATGCCCTTATGGTAACGATCAGTATGCCGATGTATGATCTGGAAGAACGTATTATCGGGGTAGCTACGGTGGATATACCCCTTCAAGTATTAGAGGACATGGTACGCTCCTTTGCAGTACCCACCCCTTCGTCTCAGATTGTGGGTTTTTCTACCCGCAATAAGGCTTCCTTTGCCGTTTCCGGTGAGAACACCCAGGGAATTCTTCCCTATCCAGAAACAAGCTGGTTTACCCACTTAACCGCGCTTAAGCCGGGGGATGGGTTGACTAAAACGACGCTGTTCATCGAAAACACCGGTTACCTTCTGTATACCCGGGTACACCCTTCAGGTATCGGAGTGGCGCTCCTCGTTCCTCAAGCCGAAGCCTTCCAGATCATAAACCAGGTGCAGCGGGGCAATACCATCACCCTCATTATCGTCTGCCTGTCCCTGATAGGGGCGCTTATTATCGCGTTCTTCATATCCGCCTCCATTACCAAACCTATTGAGGAAAGTGTCGTCGCAGCCCACCAACTGGCCAATCTGGACTACGCGCTTAAGCTCTCAAAGAGACGGAACGATGAAACCGGTATTTTGTACGATGCCCTCTTGATTATCAAGAATAACTTACAAACGAAGATGGTCAGTATGGACGAAGAACTTACCCAACAACATACCCGTATCCGGGCCAACTTAAGCAATTCCTCTGAGGGGATAGGGGTAATTAACCAGAACATGGACATGGTGCTGGATAAGACCCGCCTTCAAATAGAGGCGGTCAAGCGTGTTTACGGGGCGGTTACGGAGATAGCTGCCTGCATTGGTTCCCTCGAAAAGACGGTGCAACTCCAATTCCTTACCCTTGCGGACTCGGCACAAGCTATCAAACAGATGGTCGGCGGTACGGATTCGGTGCGTACGGTGGTGCAGGAGACCCAGGGTATAACCAGCAGTCTGGGGGCTTCTTCTGGAACAGGGCAGAAGCAGCTTTCGGAACTGAACGAAGCGCTGCATCTTGTCGCAGAGCAGTCGGTATTCCTGGAGCAGGCCAATGCCACCGTGGTGAACATCGCTGCCCAGACCAATATTCTTGCTATGAATGCCGCCATCGAAGCGGCCCACGCCGGGGAAGCGGGTAGAGGCTTCGCGGTGGTTGCTCAGGAAATCCGCAAGCTGGCCGCCTCCTCGGATAAAGAGTCGGCATCTATCTCTCAGGAGATTAAAAAGATGCGGACCACCATCGCCCATATCAGCCAAGTCTCCGGAGAAACCGTACAGACCATGAGCGCCATATTCACCCGGATTCATGCCATGGAATCTTCATTCGGTATTATCAGTACCGCCGTAGATGCTCAGGCGTCCAATGGTACGAAGGTTTTGAACGCTTTAGGCAACTTGCAGGCCTCTGCCAAACAAGTACGCGAAGGTTCAGCGGAAATTCAGGAACGGAGCGGTTTAATTCGGACCGTAGTTGAAAACTTAGAGGGCATATCCCAAACCGTAAACGAAAGCGTAGCCGCTGTGCAAGCCTCCTGCAAGACCATTGCCGGGCAACTGGAAATAGCCCACCGGATCGCTGCGGAACGTTCCTTCATACCCTCGTAGGCATTGGACCTTACCCCTGAGGCGGATCTGATTAAGGCGCGTCTTGTCAGATCCTCCTAAGGTCCAGCCGTATATTCCTGCCGGACCGCAGCATGGCTGCCCCTCATCCTGCTTTTCCGGGTGGATATAGGAGAGAGCGTTGCTCAATGCCACCAATCGCTGGGTTTTGGAGGCTTTTTCAGACATTCAGAGCGGGCTTCCCTTCCCGCTGAAGGGGTCTCACTACGATAACAGCATGGAATTCATCAACGCGCTCCTGCTCAGCTGATGTCTCCAGCGGCATATAGAGCCAAGCCGGAGTAGACCCTGCCACAAAAATGATAACTGCTACGCGGAGCAAAAGAACTGCGATGCCGTGCGCAAGAGCGTCGGCTTCTTTCGGTTTGATACCCCCGCCGAGTACGAAGCCCTGGCGGAGGTGTATACATTCCTATGCCCGCTTTACAACGTTCCGGCTGTATATGACGTTTTTGCGGTTGCGATAAAAGAAACCGTAGGTTTCCAGCAACCGCAAAAATGTGGCGGAGAAAAACCGCAGTCGGGCTAACGCCCTTTGTGCGGTTTTTCTCCGCCCGAGCCGCCTACTGGCGGCGAAGCATATACAGTCCTGTTGAGGCTGTCGGAAAAGTAGACAAAAAGCAAAAACCATGCTATACCCACCCTATTATGGCCCGTTATAAATAGTTTGATACGTCTCAAGGTTTATTCCTTACCGTGTGCCTTGACCGGCAGCTCATCCCCAGTTCCTTCGAACACACCGTGAACTATCTCATCGACCAGTTTGACCTCAGCCGCTTCGACGCGGCGTTCCACAACGACCAGTTGGGCGCCCCCGCCTATCCCCCGGACGTGATGCTCAAAATAGTCTTCTATCGGACACCCATTTCTGTCCGCCCGCTGCCGCGTGAAACCGGCGGTTCAGCAGGTTCTCACCGACCGGAAATCCGTGGTTTGAGGTGGTCCTGGGGATGAACTTCCGCCTCCCCCGGGCGTTTAACCCGTGTTCCCGCATCAAGGGCAGCGAAGCTGCCACGGCTACTTTCTTCCGGCAGACCCGTTTCCCGTAGTCCCGCCTCAGGGGTTCCCTCACCCGCGGACTGCCATACCGG
>JAIRNP010000094.1 GCA_031258005.1 Treponema sp. | reverse complement strand
ACAACTTGACAAAATTGTCGCAAAAATCAACAATAGACCCCGCAAGGTTTTAGGCTACCTGACTCCTTACGAAGTTTTTTCGCCATACAATTCGCACTTCAAAAAAAATTCCGCGTATAAATACATATACTTCAAATTTTTTTTCCGTCAAGTATATTTCATAATATTTTTCCAAAAAATCATAAAAAAGGTCGCCTGACAGAGCTGTATGCACTTCGCCTGTAGTATGCGGTCTAGCATGGGCAGTACACAGTATAACACCCGACCCCGTAAGGTACCATGTTCCCGGTATACCCCCTGCAAGCGGGGTTATAGACTAAGCCCGTTCCGCGTATCATCCAGACCGGCTTCTTTTTCAGAGTCCAAAGCTACGGAAATCAGGAGGTTTCTATTAAAGCAGACATGAGATTTTCCCGCCTCCCCAGGGCAAGGGCATTTAAAACGTAATTCTTTATATAAAAAGCATTATGTTTCGATGGGGTACTGCTCCAATAGTCTCTAATTCCTTACTTCATAATGAATTACAAAGGTAAATACCGTTGCCTGTAAGAAACACTTGAGGCATTGACAAGGCAGAAGGAAATAGATAAGCTGGTAAAAAGAATCAATGCAACACCGGTGAAAGGGTATGGGGTATAAGACTACCCTTGAGATCTTCGCCGCATTTTGCGGTGTTGCGCTGGCCGGTTGAATCCGCCATCCTTTTGCAAAACTTTGGAGGTGAAAAAATCATGCGGGAAAGAATCTATGTTGATAATGCTGCCAGCACTCCGGTTTCTGAAAAAGCCCTAGCAGCTATGCTGCCTTATTTCCGAGAGTATTTCGGTAATCCTTCGGCAATTTACAGTTATGGCCAGGAAGCAAAAAAAGCATTAGAGGACAGCCGCCGGGTGGTCGGAAAAGCCATCGGAGCCTTAAACAATGAAATATATTTCACCTCCGGCGGGACGGAAAGCGATAATTGGGCGCTTCATAGTGTGGGTGCATTAAAAAATAAAAATGGGAAACATATCATTTCGACTGCTATAGAACACAATGCCGTGTTACGCACCCTGGAAAAAATGGTTGACCGGGGTTATGAGATTACCTTACTGAAACCTGATGGAAACGGACAAATAACCGCGGAACAACTCGAAGGCGCGATACGGAATGACACCGTGCTCATAAGCATTATGATGGCCAATAATGTTATTGGAACGGTCCTGCCCATTAAAGCCTTATGCGCAGCAGCCCACAAGCATAACATCATCTTTCATACCGATGCAGTTCAAGCAGTTACCCATATACCGATTAATGTACGCAGTCTTTCTGTTGACTTGCTTTCCCTGTCGGCCCATAAATTTCATGGACCAAAAGGGGTGGGCGCGTTGTTCTCAAAAATACCACTCATGCCAACCCCGTATATAACCGGCGGCGGCCAGGAAAAAGGACTTCGTTCTGGAACTGAAAATGTAGCCGGTATTGTCGGTATGGCAGCGGCTATAGAAGAAGGCACAGAACATTTAACGTCTCATACCCAATACATACGGGTATTACGAGACAAGCTCATTGAAAACACCCTGAAAATACCCGGCGCATATTTAACCGGCGACCCAATCAACCGTTTACCCGGCCATGCCTCTTTTGTATTTGAAGGGATTAAATACAGCGTTTATGTAATTAATATGCTCAATGAAGCAGGGATCTGTGCCAGTTCTGGTTCCGCCTGTTCTGCTTCCTCCACCGAAGCCCCTCATGTCCTAAGCGCCCTGGGGTATGATAAGGAGATTGCCCGGAGCGCCTTGAGGATATCCCTTTCGCATTATAATACTGAAAAGGAGATTGACCGTATCAATGAAAAACTGCCCCGTCTTATAAGGGAATTACGCCATAGAATAGAAAAGATAAATCCTTAAGGTAAACCTATACATACGATCCTGCCCGGTCAATCCGGCAGAACGGATTGTTGCAGGGGGCTTAACAGAGGCCTGCCAAGAAAAACCAGGATAGGCTGCCCCGCAGCGAATAGCTGCGGAACCCCTTACCCTATCCCCCGACTCCTACGGGTAAACGAATCTTTTTTTGAAGAAGTAGCTATGGTAGCGGACAGCTCCAAACCTTGGGTACCTCTGGGTCTTAAGTGCCCTTGATGACTATGGAGATGCTTATGCTTCCAGAGAAAGCAGGAGGTTTGAAGGGGCCAGGCTTCTTCCCGCAGCCACTCCTGCATACATTGGCCCTTGAACAAGGCCTCTATCAAGGTAAGGCTCCTCCTGGGCGGGTAAGCAGTTCGGTATAGTACCGGGGCTCGATCTTATCCCTATCAATGCCTAAACGGTGTAAGAGATCCAATAAGCGGGTCCGGGCAGCAGCAACGGTTTCAGGCCGGTCATTATCCCCAAGAATCTCCAGTTCCACAAACCAGCCGAGGCCCGCGACCTGGGCAAGTTCCACGGTAATACCCTCATAGTCCCAGGCCCAGCCTTGCTTATGTTTCCCTATCCCCGGTTCAAAGCCAAGGCGCCTGAGGAGGTCTTCAAAGAGCGGCCCATCGGACACGCTGAATTCCCGCTCATGATTTACTTCGATACCTTCCCGGAGTTCCTTGGTTTTATAGTTTATCCACACCTGCCGGGTAAAACCTCCCTGGGCATCCGTATCGGTTTCTTTTCGGATCCGGATCCCCGATGGGGGAAAGGAACCGGTAAGGAGCGTGGGATACCAGTAGGTATCTTCTTTTTCAAAAGCCCTGGATACTAGGGACAAACCTGTGCTTAGGGTATTTCTTAGGGTTTCCGGATCCGCAACCCAGGCCTTAAGTTCAATCTCAATATTCATACCCTGATTGTAACAAATAGACAGGCATCTGTCTTTTTTATGGAGGGGGGGGATTTTTCAGGATCTAAAACTTTCGAACCATTCTTTTTGCGTTATTATTTAAATATTTATACTATATTATAGCTATGTATTTTATATCAAAGAAAATCCTTGAGTATTTGACCGAAGCGAGCTATATATGTTCTTATAGCATAGAAAAGAGGGAAAAAAACCGATATACTAGTAATATGAATGGTGGATACGGTGGTTTTTATCCTTTTTTATATACGCTGGTGCTCTGTATCTATGCAACTATATATATCGGTGCAGAAGAAACGGTTCATATTGTTCAAGGAGGAGATACTATTTATTCCATAGCTCGTTCCTATAAAATTGATATTGATACCCTTATGAAGGTTAATGGCATTAGGGATCCCCAAAAATTACCGATAGGTACGCGTCTTACCGTGCCAAAAACAAATGCCCCGGGGTTTAGTGAATACCGGGTTGTTAAAGGGGATACGTTGTACGGTATAGCCCGGCGGTATGCGATTACCTTGGAATCCCTGCGGAGGGCCAATGATCTTGCTGATACCTATGTATTAAAAGAAGGGGATCTTCTTCGTATTCCCCTTGCCGATGGAGGAAGGGATAAACCGGTTACTTCCAGCGGCATAGGAACCGTAACTCAAGATGGAATGAAGACGAAGACTTCGAGCAGCAGCCCCGCCCCAGCAGCCCAAAAGAGCGGGAATGCGGTACGCTGGCCAGTGGCTGCGAAAGAAGTGAGCTATATGACCGGTAAATTATATGGGGTGGTTCTGGTAGGGGAAAAATCAGAGGCGGTAAAAAGCCTCACCCAAGGAACCGTGGTATCTGCCGGACCCTACCGGGGTTTCGGAAGGGTGGTGATTGTTCAGGTAGCGGGAGGTTATTTATACGTATACGGAGGTTGTGAGCGTTTATCGGTAAAGGAAGGGGATAAGGTTGCTTCGGGAACGGAATTGGGGAAATTAGGACTTGATACGGTGTCCAAAAAACCCCAATTGTTCTTTCTTGTTTACCAGAGCAGTACCCCTATTGATCCTGCAAAAGCCCCGCGGACTTAATAGCCTTGTTCGGAAACCTCAAGTTTCCGAACCAGTCCAATGAGGGCATAGTAAACTAGGTGGCGGGGGAGCATCGAGTTTTATAAAAAGTATAAGGTAAAAAGTATAAAAAAACATAAAAAAGAAGAAGGTAACTGGTATGTTAAAAACAAAATCGGCTGGCGAGGGTGAAGAACGAGGAACGAGAAAACAGGGGATGGCCTTGTATCCGAGGGAGGAAGATGGAATGAAATCGAGCCGTAGCGGTAAATCAAGCCGCGTTACTCGGTCTGTAAAAAAGTCCAAGATTTCCAAAGAGACCGATCCCTTGGCATTGTATTTTAAGCAGATCTCGAAATTTTCGCTCTTAACGGTCCAGGAAGAGCAGGGTATCGGTGAAAAGATAGTGGTCATTCGGCACAAACGGGCAGAGTTGGATCAGTTGTATCAGGGAAGGGAGCACGAAGGGGGCTACAAGAAAGAACGGCTTGCCCTGGATAATGCGCTCCAGATGTATAAAAGCAAGATGATTAACGCTAACCTGCGCCTGGTGGTTTCCATTGCGAAGAACTATCAGCACCGGGGTTTATCCCTCTTGGATCTCATTGATGAGGGGAATATCGGGCTCATTGAAGCGGTGGATCGCTTTGATTATACCCGGGGCTGCCGTTTCTCCACCTATGGCACCTGGTGGATCCGGCAGGCCATCATCAAAAGTATTGCCGATAAGGGCCGGGTTATCCGCATCCCGGTACACATGCTCAATACCATTAAAAAGTGTTATTTTGTCTCCAAGCAATTAACCCAGGATTTAGGCCGGGATCCGAGTAATGAGGAATTATCCGAATATTTAGGTTTACCCATTGCCAAGGTGAAGGAGATTGTGAAACTCTCCCAAGAAACCACCAGCCTGGATACCATTGTGGATGACGGCAACCTTACCCGTTTGGCGGATCTCATTAAAGATGATACGTTGGCGGAGCCTTTTGAACTGGCATTTTCCACCACCCTTCAGGAGACCATGGAGGAAATTCTTTCCCGCCTCTCCGAACGGGAAATGAAGATCATGCAGCTCCGGTTTGGGCTGGCCGGCGAAGGCCCCCTGACCTTGGAAGAAACAGGCCGACTCTTAGGCATAACCCGTGAACGGGTTCGGCAAATTCAGGAGAAAGCCACCTTTAAGCTGCGGGGTCTCAAAGAAATCCACGAATTAAACGAAAACCCCTGACCTGGCCTTCATGAAGCGCCGGTGGGGATCTGGCTCCCCGTCTTTCCGCAAACGTGCTTCAGTCTGGTTCTTAAAGAGCCTCTCCGGGAACCGGAATGGGATACTCACCGGTAAAACAGCCGAGACAGTAGCCCCCTTTCTCATGGTGAAGCGCTAGAGATTCAAGGAGACCTCCTTCTGAAATAAAGGCCAAGCTGTCTGCCCCCAGAGATTTACCGAGTTCAGTAACGCTGTTCATGTTGCTGATCAGATCCTTTCGATGGGGGGTATCAATACCGAAATAACAGGGAAAGCGGACCGGCGGCGAACACACCCGGATATGCACTTCCTGAGCCCCCGCATTCCGCAGGATAGCGACCAGTCGTCTGCTGGTGGTTCCCCGAACAATGGAGTCGTCGATGATCACCACTCGTTTTCCCTGTACTTCGCTTTGAATAACGTTGTGTTTCACGAAAACGGCTTTTTCCCGTAGCGCTTGATTCGGAGCAATAAAGGTCCGGCCCACGTACTTGTTTTTGACAAAGCCCAGGCCAAAGGGAGTTCCCGTAGCTCTACCGTAACCGATAGCCGCGGGGATTCCTGAATCAGGGACCCCCATAACCAGGTCCGCCAGAACCGCAGATTCCCGTCCGAGGATTTCTCCTGCCCGGATCCGGGATCCGTACACATCAACCCCATCAATGACACTATCGGGCCTGGCAAAGTAGACATACTCAAAGGCACAGACTCCACGCCGGGTTTTTTCACTAAAACTGAAAGAGCGGACCCCTTCGGCATTGATGATGACAAGTTCTCCTGGCTCTATGTCCCGGAGGAAGGTCCCTCCCACTGCATCAATAGCACAGGATTCACTGGCTAGGATCCAGCCGCCCTCAATTTTCCCCAGGCATAGGGGCCGAATCCCATTGGGATCCCGGGCGCCTACAAGGGATTCTCCGGTCATGACCACCAGGGCATAGGAACCTTTGATGAATTGGATCGTATCGGTAAGGGCTTTTTCCAAGCCTTTCTTGTAGTTTTTGGCGATGAGATTGACGATGACCTCACTGTCACTGGAGGAGGTAAACCCAATCCCCGCATCTTCTAAGAGTTCCCGAACCACAGGGGCGTTGGTCAGGGTACCGTTGTGCACTACGGCGATGGAGCCCAGCTTGAAACGGCTCACAAAGGGCTGGGCGTTCTCAATACTGCTTGTTCCTACGGTGGAATAACGGACATGGCCCACTGCAGTAGACCCTTGGAGTGTACTGAGGACCTCTGGGGTAAACACCTCCCCCACAAGTCCCATTCCTTTACGACATGCCATGACCCTATCCCTGACCACCGCAATCCCTGCGCTTTCCTGCCCTCGGTGCTGTAACGAAAAAAGACCGTAATACACTAGGGAAGCCGCATCCCGCTCAGGATCCGCACTGAAGACCCCGACCACCCCACAGGCTTCATGTAAGGTATCGTCTGTATATACCGCGTTTTTCAGGTTCATTTATAGGCCTATACGCGTTACTATTTCGGCATAGGCTTCCTTCACATCCCCCAAGTCCAGGCGGAACCGATCCTTATCGAGTTTCTTGTTAGTTTGAGCATCCCATAAACGGCACGTATCTGGAGAAATTTCATCGGCTACTACCAGTTTCCCGCCCTTGCCCAGGGTGCGGCCAAATTCAAGTTTGAAATCAATGAGTTTAATCCCCTTTTCCAGAAAGAAAGGGGAAAGCCTATCATTAACCTGGGCAGTATAGGCCAAGATCTCGGTAATTTCCTCGAAGGTAGAAATACCAATGGCTACGGCATGGTACTCATTGATCAGGGGATCTCCCAGGGCGTCATCTTTGTAGGAAAGTTCAAACACCGTGGTTTTCAGGGGCGTCCCTTCTTCAAGGCCCAGGCGCTTTGCCATAGAACCGGCAGCCACATTTCGGACAATCACCTCCAGCGGGATGATCTGTACTTTTTTACAGAGCATATCCCGTTCTGCTATCCGGGCAACAAAATGGGTGGGGATCCCGGCGTGTTCGAGCAATGCGAAAAGCCCCGCGGCAATGGTATTGTTCATGAGCCCCTTGTCTTGGATCCGCCCTTTCTTTTCCCCGTTAAAGGCGGTGGCATCATCTTTATAATGGATGATGACCAGATCTTCCTTAGCTGCATCATCCAGGGCATAAACCTGCTTCGCCTTACCTTCGTATAAGAGCCGCCCTGGTTTAATCCCCTGCAGAAGCCCCGGTTGCTTATGGTTCATAATTCCACCTTTTCAGTATTCCCTGCAAAATCGGCCTTCATTGCGGCCCTGAACGCTACAAGCCGCGCTTGTAAGTCGGGGTATTTGAGGCCAAGCACCTGACAAGCCAGATACGCCGCATTTGCCCCGTTATCCACCCCTACCACGGCGACCGGGATGGGTCGCGGCATCTGGACCATAGACAAAAGGGCATCCATCCCGCCAAGGCCCCCTGAATTGATGGGTACCCCGATCACCGGGATCAGGGTCAAACCGGCGATGAGCCCCGGCAGGTGAGCTGCAAGCCCTGCGCCGGCAATGATCACCTCGGTTCCCTGGCTTTCCAGTTTTTTGACGATTTCTTGCAGGAGCTCCGGCGTCCGATGGGCTGACAGGACCTGGGCAACGTAATCCACATCCAATTCCCGGAGTACCTGGGCAGCTTTTTTCATGACAGGGGTATCCGATGGGGATCCAAAAATGATGGCGACTTTCATATTTAAGGAAGATACCACGTTACGGCTGGGATAACAAGATAATACCCACATACCCCAGGGCCGGCATGTTTTCTAGGTTTCTAAATCAGTACAAAAAAGCTAAAAAAATACATTTCACCCTTGACATTTTTTTATCTGCATGGTATTATTCTTAGTATGGCTATAAGATTAATAATATAATATATATCTGAGTTGTAAAGTACGTTCACTGAACATATACTATCATTATAAGGAGAATAGTATGGCACCTAAAACCCATATCGATCAATGGGCCTTTGAGACTAAACAGTTACACATAGGCCAGGAAGAACCGGATCCGGCGAGCGATGCCCGGGCAGTACCGATTTATCAGACCACATCCTATGTGTTTCATAATTCCGCCCATGCGGCAGCCCGCTTCGGGCTTACCGACCCCGGTAACATCTACAACCGGCTTACTAATTCAACGCAAGATGTGTTGGAAAAACGCATAGCCGCGCTGGAAGGGGGCGTGGCTGGTTTGGCCTTGGCTTCAGGGGCTGCGGCAGTTACCTATAGCTTCCTCAACCTCGCCCAGGCAGGGGATCATATTGTTTCGGCTAAGACCATCTATGGGGGTACCTATAACCTCTTAGCTCATACCCTGCCCTTATACGGTATTACCACTACCTTTGTAGACCCTGAAGAAAAGGACAGTTTTGCCCGGGCCATACAGCCCAAAACCAAGGCTCTCTTCATCGAGACATTAGGAAACCCCAATTCCAATATCATTGATATTGAGGCCCTGGCCAAACTCGCCCATGAGCACCGCATACCTTTAGTCGTGGATGCTACCTTTACCACCCCCTATCTGCTTCGTCCCATTGAATACGGGGCAGATATTATCATCCATTCGGCCACCAAATTCATCGGCGGCCATGGTACCACCCTGGGGGGTATCATCGTGGACAGCGGTAAATTCGACTGGGAAGCCAGCGGTAAGTTCCCGGGGATCACCGAGCCATGCCCCAGTTACCACGGTATCTCTTTTGTCAAGGCTGCAGGACCTGCGGCCTTCATTGTGCGGATTCGGGCCATCCTGCTCAGAGATACGGGGGCATCAATTGCTCCGTTTAATGCATTTCTCTTGCTTCAGGGGGTGGAAACCCTATCCCTGCGGGTGGAACGGCATGTGGAGAATACCCTCAAGGTTATCGACTACCTCAAGACCCAGCCCAGGGTGCTGAAGATCAACCATCCTTCTCTCCCAGAGGATCCCAGCCATGCCCTGTATAAGAAATACTTCCCCCAAGGGGCAGGATCGATTTTCACCTTTGAGATCCAAGGAGGTGCCAAGGAAGCGCAAGAATTCATCGATAGGCTCCAGATTTTCTCCCTCCTGGCCAATGTGGCGGATGTGAAGTCTCTGGTGATTCACCCTGCGAGTACTACCCATTCCCAGCTCAGTGAAGCGGAGCTGCTGGAACAGGGGATCAAACCGAACACGGTGCGGCTCTCTGTTGGTACCGAAAACAGTAAGGATATTATCGCAGACTTGGATCAGGCATTTAAATAGTAAGGTGAAGGGACTTTAAGCAGGCTCAGGCTCAATGATGTTCCTTCGCCGTTGTTACCTTGTTTTTCGTATCGTATCATTGTTTTCCTCCTCCTAGGCGATAGAGAGTTTCTCTATCGCCTTTTTGCTTGGCTTTATAAGGAGCCTTATGCAAGAGCAGCAGGGCTCATTCAGGTAAAGGAAAAGTTACTGCCTGTATACGGGGATCTTGGGAATGGGGGGAAATTACCAAGGGTATACCAAAGACCTCAGCGAGAATCCCTTCCTGAAGGACCGTATCAGGTTTCCCCAGGGCGGCGATTTTTCCCTGATGAACCAGGGCAATACGGTCTGCATATACACTCGCCAGGCTGAGATCGTGGAGGCTGACCAGAGCGGCCAGACCGCTTTTGGTCATGGAACGGACCAGGTTCATCACCATATACTGATACTTGGGATCCAGGTTATTGGCGGGTTCATCTAAGAGGAGGATCCGTGCTTCCTGGGCTATTGCCCGGGCAATGAGAACTCGTTGGAATTCACCTCCCGAAAGTTCTGTTATCCGCCGGTCTTCAAACCCTGAAAGCCCTGCAGTCATAAGCGCCCGGTCTGTGGCATATCGGTCCAGAGCGGTCTCTGCAGCAAAGATGCTCCGGTACGGCGACCGTCCCTGGGATACCACTTCCCGCACCGTAAAAGGCCAATCAGGGGTAGCGCCTTGAAAGAGAAAACTTATGCAGCCCCCCTTTTCTTTTTTCCCCATGCGCTGTATATCCTTCCCATCCAGCAGGATCCGGCCTGCCAGAGGTTTCACGAGGCCTCCGATGGTTTTAAGGAGGGTGGTCTTTCCTCCGCCGTTAGGGCCTGCCAGGGCAAGGAGTTCCCCGGGCTTCACGGTCAGGGTAATATTGCTCAGTATCACCTGACGTTTAAACCCCGCCTTCAGGTTTTCCAGTTCCAGTCGAGAACCGGAGTTTTGAGATACCGAAAGATGGGCCGGTTGCGTCATCAGAATCGTCCTAAACCCCTGCCCCGACGGGCCAGAAGATAGATGAAGAAAGGAGCTCCTCCCAGGGAAGTGATGATGCCAATGGGGATTTCCACACTTCCCCCAAGATTCCGGGCGAGGATATCCGCCAAAAGCACCAAAAGGCCCCCCCCAAGGGCCGTAACGGGCAGGAGCTTTTTATGGGTAGGCCCGGTGATCATCCGTATTGCATGGGGAGCGATGAGGCCCACAAAGCCGATGATCCCTGCAGCGGAAACCGCGGCTGCCGCAGCGAGGGAGGCTCCGAAGACAATGAAGAACCGGGCCTTTCGCACATCGGTCCCCAAACTTTCCGCTACCTCCTCTCCTTGCAGCAGCAGATCCAGGGGGCCATGACTCACGAACACCATAAGACAGCCGATGCACATCACCGGCAAGATCGCGGGTAATTCGGTCCAGGAAGCCCCGTTAAGGCTCCCCAGGAGCCAGTAATATACCTGGTGAAGGGCCTGATCTTTCAAGACCAAGATGAGGGAAAGGAGGGCTGAAAACAGGGAACTCAGGCTCACCCCGGCGAGGAGCAGGGCTGTTGCAGGAGGGGGATTTCCCGCGCTTCGGGATATCGCAAAAGCCAGGAACACCGCTATCAAGGCCCCCCCAAAGGCACATAGCGCCACCGGAGATACCGGGCCGGTGATCGAGAGGCCCCCGGTTATTGCCAGAGCTGCCCCGAGGGCAGCCCCAGAAGAGGCGCCGATCACATAGGGGTCTGCCAAAGAATTCCGAAAGATCCCCTGAAAAGCTGCACCCGATACCCCCAAGGATGCCCCCACAGCCAGGGCGAGGATAATCCGGGGAAGCCGAAGCTCGAACAGGATGAGCGCCTCTGTTCCATCCCCTTCACCGGTATGTAAAAACTGCCATACCTGCCGGAGCGCTTCAGGGCGTATCCCCCCCGAACCGCTCAGTAAGGCCCCTAAAAAAGCAGGAATCAGTGCCAGGGAGAGGATGATTATAAGAGGCCCGGTTTTATACCGGCTGTTCATGGGTACTCCGGCTTACGAAACAGAGGCTTTCCCAAAACTGAAGTTTTGAAAGAGGCTCTCCAGGGAATTTTCAATCTTTTAAAATCCTTTCTTAAGGCCGATTTATAAAGGTCCACGTTTGAAACAGCCTCACTTACCATAAAGAATATCCGCGATATGCACCACCGCATCGGCAAGCCGCGGCCCATAACGGTAGAGGGTATCCGCATTGACCAGGGCGATATGATTCTGCCGCACCGCAGGAATCACCCCCCATCCAGGCCGGCTGGCCAGGGCCCGGGGTTCTATAATCTTCCCATGATCATCCCCGGCTATGATCCAATCGGGTTTCCTGCGTATTACCTGTTCAGTACTCACCATAGGCCATTCTTCGTTGAGATCCTCGAAAATATTCTTTCCTCCCCCGAGGCGAATCGCTTCACTGATAAAGGTCTTGCCCCCGGCACTCATGAGGGGCTCATCAGAGAGTTCCCAAAATACCCGAGGGGATTCCCGGTTCCCCCGACGTTCCGCTGTCCGGCGTATTTTTTCCTGCATAAGCCCTATTACCTCCTGGGCTCCCCGGACATTCCCCGTGAGGATCCCTAAGGTTTCTATGGTTTGGTACACTTCTGTAAAGTTCTTTGGTTCTACCGCAAAGAAAGGAATGGAAAGCCGCTCCAACAAGGTGATAAGCCTCCCGTGCATAAATGCGGAAATAATAACCATATCGGGCTTTAAACGGGCAATAGTCTCGATGTTTACGGTGATCCCTGAGAATCCTCCGACTTTAGTCCGGGAAGCAGCCTCCGGGGGGTAATTACAATACTCCGTAACCCCCAGAACCTGATCCCCTGCACCAATGGCAAAGAGGATTTCCGTAACTCCTGGGCTTAAACTCACCACCCTCTGGGGAGGGGCCTGCAGGGTTACCGGCCTCCCCGACACATCCTTTAGGCTCAGGGGAAAACCCCGCTGTTCCTGGGGGAAAATCCCCCGCAGACTGGCAGCGAGAAGTATAAGGCAACACAGACCCGTTTTGATGTACACTGCAGGGAAGCCTCCTTCTGTAGGATAACCTCCTCCGCTCATTTATGCAAGATGACGCATTGCCTCAAAATTAATCTAGCCGAAAAGGGGCCGGTTTCTCAAATCCAAAACCTAGCCGAAATCAGACCGCTTTGGCCTGTTCCGCCTCCTGACCGGGGGCCGGTTTCATACTTGCCTTTTCCCGGTTAAGTTTCAAGAGCCGTTCCACCGCCTCGGTTAACGGAGTATTCAACACCACCGGATTCTGCTCGCCTTTCCGCCGCTTCAGTTCCGCTTTGCCGGTATCGCTCACCAGCGGGGACTCAAGCAGCCGCTGGTACGGGGTCGCCGGGATTGTTTCATACACTTTCTTGTACCGCCCATCCGCCTGTTGTACCTTGTCCACCAGCTTGAATGACGGATACCAGTAGTTATGCGCAATTTCCGCTGACGTTGGTAAAAAATAATTGACAAGAATCTTTAGACAAGATACAATATAAATTATCATGATATTTTTGCTATTTTGGGTTAGGGTGATATTTAAACGAATCATGGAATTTATTAAAATCTCCCCGGTTACAATTATTGGCGGTATAATAATAGCAAGCGCTTTTATTTACACTAACACTGATATACAATTAACCCTAAATTATACTAAATTTATTATCAGTTTCTCCGTCTTAAAATTATACCCATTATTATATCCTTAAAAGAATATACTATTTTAGATAAAATAACGTTTTATGCGAAAAGTAGTTATTCAAATCGTTTGCTGAGGTATATCTTCTTTACAAAAAAATCATTTCTGAATAATATCTTTATGATTTTATTCTTTGTGTTTATCTTTTCGAATAGAATAATATTGGATTTTCCTTTTAATACATGGAAAATACTTTGCGTATTCCCGTTTTCCGTCTTTTTATCATTTGCAGTCATGATCTTAAGAAATAACGGCAGAAAAACAAACAAGGCAAAAAATATAATTCATATAAATCCAGTCATTAAAAGCACTTTGTATGATTATATAGATTCGGTTTCAATGGCTATTATAATTATTGCGGTATCGCTATTTATAGGTATAGAATTATTAAGACATAATATATTAAATGAAATGGCGGAACATGTTTTTATTCCGTTAATATTCTTTATTTGTAACCGTTCACGGCGATTCGGCTAGATTTATGTAATCCGGGAATGAATTAAATCTAAAAAAGGTAGCTAAACATTCTTTGAGATACTTCATTACCGATATGTTTTGCATAGC
>JAIRNP010000058.1 GCA_031258005.1 Treponema sp. | reverse complement strand
CCGGCCTTCAATGACTTTTAACCGATCGGCTGCTATCTTTTCCCAAATCACTGTTCAGGTATAGACTATATTTTCAACGTAATCAAGTACCCCCTTCTTCCGCTTCCCTGGTGAACGGTTACCATTTTTCTAAGTGAAAAGGGGGGGGTGCGCCAAAATAAAAATCTAGCCCAAAGTAAAATGGTTCTATCTGCTCGCAACAAGGGGGACCACATGGGGTTAGAGATGAAAGACAAAAAAAGGTCTGCCGGGAGATTGCCCGGCGATACCAAAAGGCCGGCAAAAAAGGGCCGGGGAAAACTCCTGGACGAGTACACGGTGACCCTCGGCTATAACCGGGACTATCTCGCCCCTATCCTGTCAAACGGGGGCAAAACCCTGTACATCAGGGCAGAGGGCAAAACGGTTACAATCATCGCCGCAACCGCCCCGCACGAGGGCCGAAAGGCCCGCAAAACAGCCTCCACCCTAGCCGAAATCAGACCGCTTCGGCCTATTCCGCCTCCTCACAGGGGGTAATGCAGGAAAACCGGCAGACCGGCGGGGGGAGGATTATCCACCTCTGTCCCCATAATTCCCTGCCCCTGGAACAATGCGGGCTTCTCCAGAGCGAAACCGTTCTTGCCACAGCCTATCCTACAACATATACCCTGCTCCTTATCGATGGAGCGGCAAAGGGTATACCCCTTGTGGGGCACCGGTGCATATATTCCAGGGCTGCCACGGAACTCAGAGGTTTAGCTTTTGTATAGCGGGGTTTTTGCAAGAAGCTCCTACGTGAGTTCGATGGAATCCGCGAATGGACGCTAATTTCAGCGAATTATTCGCGGACTTTTTTCTCTCGGTGGAACTCACGTTTACTAAGCCAAGCCCCTGCCCCTTTAGGATGCGGGACGGAAACGTATCCGGTATGGATGCGTACCCTAACGCGGGGGGTATCCGAGCAAGGGCCGGTTTCCTGAGAGGAGCTTGTACGCCTCCTGGGCATCATTCGCCTGGAGTAAGGCATTACGCAGGTCCCGGTTTTTTAAGCGAGCGCTGAAAAAAGAAAGGGTCTGTAAATAATAAATGTGTTGATTAACCGCAGCAACGATCATGAATAAAAGCCGTACCGGCTCATCGTCCAGGGCTTGAAAATCAATAATATCCTTCCTGCTGATCCCCACCGAGACCACCAGGTCCGTAACCGATGAAAGCCGTACATGGGGAATGGCAATACCCCTCCCTATGGCGGTACTCATCAGGTCTTCCCGTTTCAGGATCTCCAGGGACAATTCTTCCCGGTTTTTTATTTGGGGAGCCCTGGCGATATTATCTATCAAGGCTAAAAGGGCATCTCGTTTCGTGGAATAGTCGAGAAACAAAATCCGATCTGGAGAAATAATGGACTCGATATGGACGGTTCCGGTCGGGGGAATCACCGTATTTACCGAAAGCCGATCATTAACCCATTTCTCTATCTCCGACCGCTTAAATCGCCATACCGTACCTATTTTTCCTGAAGGAATTTCCCCTTTTTGCGCCCAATCATAAACCGTCCGTTCCGAAACCCGTAAGTATTTGGCAACCTCATCTATGGTCAGAATATCCTCTTCGATCATTATCGCTCCTTACGTCTTTGTATAACATACTATAAGTATAGTACTAAACCGCAATGTATGTCAAGTAATTACATTAAACGATAACCAATATACCCTGGCGGAACCGCGCTTCAGGACTATGCAGGACCGGCTAAATCGTGGAGGGAATCATAGGGGTACAGGAACCCAATGGTGGTATCCACCCGCTCGTGCCCGCTGCCCCCAAATCGAACCGGCGCTTCAGGAGCCATAAATTCGCTTAAAACCTGCCTGCAAGCCCCGCAGGGTCCTACAGGGCCCACCGAATCAGGACTCGCTATGGCCAGAGCAATAAAAATCCTGCTTCCCTTGCTGACCCCCTGAACCAGAGCGCTCCGTTCCGCACAGAGGGAGAGCCCAAAAGAACGATTCTCCACATTACACCCGGTATATACGGTTCCATCTTCCGCCAACAAAGCAGCCCCTACCCGAAACCGGGAATAGGGGGCATAGGCAAAACAAGCCGCCTTTTGAGCTTCCTGAAACAGGGCATCCATCGTGATTTCAGCCATACCAATCCTCCAAAGACCCTTGCGCTCCTGTAAACCCCTGGTCCGGTTTAGGAAAAATTCCCCGCAAGCCACTGATTAATCAGATACCGGGACACAGAACCAAGGCCAGGAAGATCCGGCACGCGATCCCGGTCAAACCAGCGGGCATCTTCAATCTCCACCCCATCGACCTGGATGCTTCCTCCCGCATACCGGGCCCTAAAGCCAAGCATGAGGGAATAGGGAAAAGGCCAGGGTTGGGAAGTTACGTACCGTACATCCTGTACCGTAAGGCCCACCTCTTCCCGAATTTCGCGGGCCAGGGTAGATTCTAAGGTCTCACCGGCTTCGTTGAAACCGGCAATAAGGCTATACATCCCCGGAAGGAACTGTTTGTTATGGGCTAAAAGGGCCTGACCCTGGTCATTGATGATGATGACGATAATGGCCGGGGCTATCCGGGGATATTCAACCCTGCCGCAGACCGGACACATCCGGGCAGGTTCTTGCGGGGCGTCCTGATTGGGGCTGCCGCAGGAACCACAGAAACGGGATTCCCGCCGCCATTGGATAATATGATAGGCGCGAAAGATCGGGCCTGTCAGACCGCTCCCGGTGGGCGCGGTTCCCTGGGTCATCAGCGCAATGACTTGACGCAGGGGAATCTTCCGCCATTGCGGAGGGAGCGGGAATCCGGGGGCTAGATCCATGCAGTTGATACGCCGGTTTCCACTGGTGTCAGAGATTTCAATGGATTCCAGGGCATCCATACCCCCTAGGGCCTCAAGCGGAAGGGGTTCATGTATCCTCGCATCAGGCATGGTTCCAGGCACCACCAGGGTATTTCCCTGAAAAACATACACTCCCCGATCTGTATCGGTATTCACGCCGGATCTCCTTAAATGTATACGAGCGTTGTTCAAAAACCCACCGGGTTATCGAACAAGTCCACTAAACCTTCGATACGCCGCGCTACCTCCAGCATTTTCGGGCAGATGGGGTCCTTCCCCAAAGGCCTGCAGCCCCAGGCTATCGACGGCTCCTCTAATACTAATCACTTCATCCCGAACAATCAACGGATTATTGCATCGCCTGGGCCTTCATAGTATAGTGATATATAAGGAGCAATCCATGAGTATCACCAGTTATCTTGAATTATTACCCCCCAATAAAATTGTCCGGTACACCGATAGTTCCGCTAAAAAGGGGATTCCTTTTATTGGATACCCCCGGCAGCATCCGGCAGAGAAAAATAAGCTCATCCTCGTGTATGATCCTTTGGGAGTACATCCTAAGGTAATGGAATTGAAGATTGATGATATCCTTGGTGTAGAAGAGGTCCATTCGGCGGTTACGGAAACCGGAGAGGCAGCGCCTTTGATACGACTGTGGATCCGTAAAGGCGCTCACGGGGTTATGCTGGAACCTTTTGAGGTGGATAATCCTATCAAAATGGTTACAAAACCTAAAGACCTGCCGGGAAGACTCTTGGCTGATATGGATAAGACCCCCCCGAGCTAAAGGTTCTCCCGATGCCCCAGAGCCGGTTTTTTACTGCCCTTCCTGAAGCCAAACTGCAATGCCTGCTCTGTCCCCGGGCTTGTTGTATCCCCCCTGGAAGCAGGGGCTGTTGCGGGGTCCGGGGAAACCGGGATGGAACCGGGGAGCTTGCCTATTACGGCGCCATTACCGCTCTGCAGGTAGATCCTATCGAAAAGAAGCCCCTTTACCATTACCGTCCTGGTTCATACATCCTGTCGGTGGGTTTTATGGGTTGTAATTTACAGTGTCCCTTCTGTCAAAACTGGCATATTTCTCAGATTACCCCAAAGGCGATCATTCCAAACCGGTATTATTCCCCGCACGCGCTTGTACATGCGGCGCAGGCGGAAGGCTCTGGGCAGATCGCCTATACCTATTCGGAACCCTTGGTACATCTGGAATTTCTGCTGGACTGTATGGCCTGCGCTCGGGAAGCGGGGATTGCCAATGTCTTAGTCAGTAACGGCTGCATAAACCCTGAGGCTGCACAAGCCATTCTCCGCCTCACCGATGCAGCCAATATTGACTTAAAATGCTTTTCTGAAGATACGTATGCCCGCATTCTCCGCGGGGATTTACCCACGGTCCTGGCCTTCATTACCCAAGCCTGGAAAACCGGGGTACACCTGGAAGTTACCACCCTGGTGGTTCCTGAACTGAACGACGGGGACGAGGAAATCGACCGGTGTATTGACTTTTTGGCCTCCCTTTCTCCCGATATACCCTGGCACCTTTCAGCCTATCATCCTGCCTACACCTGGGAGGCACGCCCCACGGATCCTGAACAGCTTGTTTCCCTCGCCTATCGGGCACGAAAAACCCTTTCCTATGTGTATACCGGTAATATATCGAGTCCCTTACAAGATACCGCCTGCCCTCATTGCGGGCACCTGTTGATACACCGCCAGGGGTACCGGATCGATACCTCTGGACTGGGCCTTCAGAAGCTGAAAAACACCTACGCCTATCACTGCGGGCGCTGCGGAAATGCCGTACCCATCAGGGGAACCCGCCGGGACGGTTGAGCATGTATACCGAAGGTGATTGGTTTCCTTGAACTCATGGTTATCCCAGGAAGGCTTATACAGGATTATTCCGTTTCAAGTAGTTGATATAGGTTTCAAAGCCGGACCCCGAATCCTGTACTGAAAACCCTGCAGTAAACCGGGAAACCGTACTGCGGATCCAACGAACGCTCACCGTAAGATCAAAGGAATCAATCTTGACCATAGCATCCGGGGTAATCTTCATAATATAGGATTCTCCTGGGACAATGGCTGCAAAGGTTTTGCTGGCTATAGAAAAGCCTCCTAAGTTGATATTGCTCAACAAGGCGTTCCCTTCAAACTCATTAATGGAGACCAGGGCGTCGGCCTTATACCGAGGAGCACGGGTACGGCTCTCGGTTTCCGTGTACAAGGTTTGATGCTGATAGTCCTCGTCCCCTGCTTCTTCTTCCGCGGGAGCTAAATACTTGCCTTCGGCAATCATCCGGGCAATATTTAGGGAACCCGCAATATCTTTGCTGGCTTGCTGCACATCCCCCACGCTATCACTGACATCCTGGGAGTTATGCTTCAGGTTCTCAATGACCGTATGTATGGAAACACTCGCCTTTTGGATCTCATCTGAACCAGAGCGGACCTGTTCGGTGGTCTCCTGCAGCGTACCTAAGGCTTCCAGCACTTGCGTCCCATTGGAAGCCTGAACTTCCACCGCGGTATTCACCGTATTGAAGGACCCTTGCATATCCGTTACTTCCATAAACATGCGGTTCAGGGTATCAGCGGTTTCCGATGCTACCTGCCGGATCTGCTCAATACCGGTTTGCATGTTTTTTATTTCTTGAGAAATAGACGCGGATTCCTTGTTCGATGATTCCGCCAGCTTCCGGACCTCCCCAGCCACTACCGCAAAGCCCTTCCCTGACTCTCCGGCGTGGGCCGCTTCTATAGCCGCATTCATGGCCAGGATATTTGTCTGGGCAGCTATGTTTACCAAGGCTGCATTGGCCTGCTCAAGGAAGGCGGATTGTTCGGCAATCCGGGTGAGTTCTTCGGTAAGATGATTAAGGCTCTTCTGTCCTACTTCGGAGAGGGTACTGAGTTCATCCGTCGTCCGACGGGCCTGGTGGACGATGGAACGAACCGAATCAATCCCGTCCACCATCTGTTCGATGGATTCTGAAGAACGGGCGATCCCTTCTACCTGGGTGCTTACCGCATTTTCCAAGTAATGGATCTGGGTGATGATGTTTTCTACGGATAATGCGGTTTGCATAACCGAATCCATTTGGACATTCGTTTTATCTTGTACTGAATCCATATTCTCAGTAATCACTTCCAGTCCATCGGAGGATTCGGTAATAGCGATCTTCAGATTCTGACTGATGTTCTTTTGCCCCTGATGCTCATTGGTGATATTGTCCAGGGTCTTCTTTAAAGCGTCTCTTATGGTATGAAAGGCCCGCTGTATATCACCGATTTCATCCTGGCGATCCTGGGGTATGAGCATCTTAAATTCCATATTTGCCAGGGCTTGGGCCGCCTTCACGATGTCATTTATCGGATTGATAATCTTCAACGCAACAAAGGACGTGATAAACGCGGTAATAAACAGGGCGACCAGGGCAATAATGACATTGAATTGGAACATACTGGTTACATCCGCCAGGACCGTTTCTGTCGGTACGGTGATGAACACCGTCATAGGATTGGAGGCGCTCCCCATAAAGAAGGGGTAGCTTATGGATTCTTGTTTCTCCACTTGAAAGCCGGTAACCTTTCCGCTCTCGAGGGAATCAAGGATAAACCGAATACCCTCTTGCCCCACTGAAGAGACCTGGGTTGTTTGGAACTTGGTACCGATGGCATCCGAATTTTTATGGGCCATGATCGTTCCATCCGCGGCAAATACACTGGCCGTACCGGTTCCATAAGGGGCAAGTTGCTCAATCAGGGGCTGGACAATTCCCATATCCACATTGACCCCCACCAAGCCTACCGGCGTACCGTCCCCCTGGATAATGGGGGTATTGAGGCTTATGGTATAGAGGGGTTTCCCCGAAACGATGCGAAAAACCGGATTCCCCAGACTTGCGGTAGTCGAGAGAGAGGCGAGTAAGCTCTGGGGATAGGGATGGGCCTGATACTCGATAGAGCCGCTTTCCCGGCTATACATGGAAATATACTGGCCCGTGGTATTAGATCCCCGGGTGCGGGCATACTGGCTATCCAGTTCATCCAAGGCATTAGGAAGCCACAAGGTATAGATATCGACAACCTGGGAATCGGATGCAAGGACACTGAATAACATATCATCGTAGCGCATACGCCGCTGCATCGGGTCTATGACTTCATAGCCGGTCATAATCTGGGCAAGGGTCTGGATAACATCCAGATACGTCTCAAACCGCCGTTGAATATCCCTGGCGGTTATCCCCGCGATATTCTGCAAATTTTCACGAGCCGCTTTCGTCTGGATAACCCTGGATCGGGTGAAGGTTATCCCCGATAAGGTAAGTACGATACCGATTATTATCAGGCTCAGGGTTAAGGTTAATCTAACTCGTAATTTCATGGTTTCACCTCCTTTGTGATAACCGATAGGCTTACCGTTCGTGTTTGATGGATGCTAAAGGCCGGGTAATCTTCTTGGCCTAGGTCTCCAATATTTTTTCTCGCGTACCGATTCGGGTTAGGATGTTTTTAGCTGATACCTTAGTCTCCATGACCGAATCCCGACAACCCATAGGAGTAAAGGAGCACCTATAACCATACGCCGGATAAGCATCTTAACATAATCCAATGAGCTAGCATTATAATGAGAAGCTCATAAAAGGTAAAGTACCCTAGACCCGGGCTTTTGCCCCGCAGTAGGGGCAGGTCAGCTCGTCGTGATAGCGGGTTTGGAAAAAGTCATCGCCCCGGTCTGATAAAAGTCTGCATACGAAAGTAACGAGACGTATAGCAGAAACGGCATTTTAGACTACAAAAATGAAAATTTTTGTCAGTTATACCCTCAGGGGATAATTGTGTAATTCCTTATTATAGAAAAGAATTACGTTCCTATGGGTACTTGCCCAATAGCATCTAATTCATTACTCCATAAGGAATTACAAGGGTACATGCAGGAACCTGCAAATTTGCGTGAAAACGTATGTACAAAACCCGATTTATTGTTATAATTAACTCTTTTTTGTTACATTTGTAAATATTTTTAAGGGGTAGGATATGCGGTTAAAAGCGCGGTTAACGCTGATTGTCGATTCATTAGTGGCTGTTTTCGTGGCGGGTGTGGCGATTGTATTGCTTATTCAGGCAAGAAGTTCCCAGACAACGGCGGTTATGCAGAATATGGAAAATCTCACCGGATT
>JAIRNP010000136.1 GCA_031258005.1 Treponema sp. | reverse complement strand
CCTGGGAAAATTTGGTGACCCCGGTCAGGAACACCAACCGGAGGTCGGCGTCCGCGGATTTCAAAACCCCGTAGAAGCCCTTGAGGGCGCTTCGGATCTGCGCGTGCAGCTCCGGCGCGTCTATGGTCGTCAAAAGGGGCTTGTCGTATTCGTCGATAATGACTACCGCTTTCTGCCCCGCCTGTCCGGTCATGTCTTTGATAAGATTAAAAAACTGCTCCGCGGCAAGATCCCCCCGCAAAGGCAATCCCGCATTTCGCGCTATATCATATAAGCAGTTGTAAAGCCGCGCGTTGAGATGTTCTATTCCCGCGGTATAATCCCCCGGATTAAGGTCGATATGGATGACCGGATGCTTTTTCCATTCCCACTTAAGACCCTCAACGGCCAGTGCGGGCTGCCCCGCGATAGGGCCAAAAAGGTCCCGCCGCCCCTCGAAAAGGGCCCCCATGGTCGAACAGAGCAGGGACTTCCCGAAACGCCGGGGCCGGGAAAGGAAAAAGATTTTCCCTGATCCGGTTACCAGTTTATGAATTTGGGCGGTCTTATCCACATAAGAGTAGCCCCATTCACGAATCTTCACAAAATCCTGTATGCCGATAGGCAGTTTTCGCTCCATGTATCAGTATGAACCCATGTTGCCCTGGTAGGCAATGGTAAGATATTTTTTTATTTTTGTAGATGGTATGAATAGAAACACCGCCCTTCCATAAGACAGGACATGATGATCCGCAGACATAAATATAACCACTGGATGCACATTGTGAGCCGTAACATCATCAACATGTATACCAGATCCTGGAGCAGTAGCCTAACAAGATCAATCATTGTTAGCTGCTCAAGTAACACAAACGTATTTATAACGAGATCATCCATGATCCGTCATTATGATCGGGGCGTATCGGCACATGCCTTTACCCGGTAATGCCTCCCCCTCTTAATAATCTATAGCACATACCTATTTTTTTGTCTAGGGTATTTTAAAAAAAACAAAAAATATCCCCAAAAGAGCGGTCCGACAAAACGGGTAAGCTGTAAAACAGACGCCCCCTTGAGAATTTCGCCGGCACTCCTGCCTTTCAAGTCCCTGACCCCATGTCCCGAGCCGTATCGTAGATAAGCTGGTATACTTCGGGGATCTGTTCCTCATCAATACTCGAAAAAGCGACCCGGAGATAGGTTTCCCCAAAAGAGATAGTGCCGATCCCGTGTTTTGCCAGCAGTTCCTGCCGCAATGCTTCCGCACGTATCCCCGTACACCGAAAACTCATAAAATACCCGGCATTGAAGGGCAGGGGGCGGAGGTGCGGATGAGCAGGATGCTCATGGAGAAATTGTTTTACCCCCTGATACCGCCTTTGCAGCAGGGTATGGTACCGTTCTTTTTCAGCACTGGTCCGCTCGTCCTGCAGGGTCTTCAGCATCAGGTATTGAGCCGGGGTATTGCTGCAGGAAACCGAAGACCGGATAGCCCCCATGAGCTTTTTCACCAGACCTTCGTAATGGCGCTCCTGTAAACCCAGGGAACCGAAGGTAATGAACCCCATCCTGAAACCCCAGACATAATCTTCTTTGGTGGGGCCGTCGATTTTAACCGCCAGGATCCGTTCATGGGCCTGGGCAAGCCGGCTGAACAGGGATTCCTTCATGCAGGCCGCTTCATAAAAAAGCCCGAAATACGCGTCGTCACAGAGCACCAGCACATCCGCGCCTTCTTCGGCGATTTCCCCGATACCGGCGAGCAAGGCATCCGCCTCAGAGACGGTAGGACAATAGCCCGACGGGTTATTGGGAAAGTTCAGGATGATCCGGACCGTTCCGGTTTTCGCAGCCCTTGCCAGGGCATGCTTGAAGGCGCCCATATCCAAACCCCCAGCGACATCAAAAAAAGGGATTTCCCGCAGCTCCGCTCCCCGGCGCTCCTGAAAGATAAGTTCATAATTATCCCAGCAGGGGCTGCTAAGGAGCATGGGGGTTCCTTCTCCCAGGAACAGATCCGCCATATACGAAATCCCTGCAGTAAGACCCGGAACCACCACGGGAAGGGACATCTGCTCCGCCCCCAGGGAGGGATTATGTCGGAGGATCCGGTCTTTCCATGCCTTGCGGGCCTCAGGAATCCCCGCAGTAGGGGCATAGACCACGGCCTCTTCCGGTTTAAGCTGCGGCATCTGCTCGTTAATCACCGACAGCGTTAGGGGCTTACCCTGATGATAGGCCATGCCGATGGTGGCGTTGGCCGTATGGGCCCCCTGTTTGGCCTCTGCGCTTTGGGCGATGATGCCTTTGGGAAAATAAAGGCGCCGTCCTAAGGGGGAAAGTAAGCGTCCTGCCACGGTGCCATCCAAGAGGAAATTCAGTTCATCTGCAAGATAATTCATATATGCTCCGCTTCTACTATTTCCAAGAAAGGGTGGCTCTGTCAATGTACTCCCAGGGTTCTGGTTGTACTGACCATACATTCACCCTATACTCAATTGGTTATGGCGTATAAAAAAGAATGGTTTAATGAAGAGCGCTTTTGGGAAGAGTATGCTCCCATCATGTTTGATAGTCAGCATTGGGCAGAGGTCCCGCTGGTGGCCGATAGCGTAACCCGGCTTGCTAAACTAAACCTGTATGATGACACCATCCTGAGAGAGACGAATAAAACGGCAGCCGGCCCTTGGGCGCTGGATCTGTGCTGCGGGTTTGGACGTATTACCCTGGAGCTGGCCCGGCGGGGCTTCGCCGCTACCGGGGTGGATATTACCCAAAGTTACCTGCAAACCGCCCGGGAAGATGCGGCCTATGAACACCTGGACATTGAATTTATCCGGATGGATGTCCGTTCCTTTAGCCGGCCTCAGTTTTTTGATGTGGTAACCAACCTGTACATTTCCTTTGGCTATTTTGAAAATCCTGATGATGACCGGCAGGTGGTGCAGAATGCCTATGATTCTCTTAAACCTGGAGGGGCTTTTATCATAGAAACCTTGGGAAAAGAGATTGCCGTACGGGATTTTGCGGAGCGGGAATGGTTTACCCGGGCGGGCCTTACCATACTTACCGAATATACCCCGGTGGATTCCTGGGCAGGCCTTAAAAACCGGTGGATCCTCATTAAGGAAGGAGAATGGATGGAGCGGACCTTTACCCAGCGCCTGTATGCCGCATCGGAACTGCGGCGCTTACTCTTGGATGTGGGTTTTGCGTCGGTGGAACTCTACGGCGATTGGAACGACGGGGTCTATGATAACCGGGCGCAGATGCTCATCGCGGTAGGCCGCAAATCGCTTAAGTGAATGCCAAGCATAGACTTGTTCAAAAACTTGAGTTTTTGAACAAATCCAATAAATCATTGTATTATAGGGAATTATAGATTTGAAACGGTGAATTGCTGATGCTCCCCAGGAACCCCTTGATTTTTTCCCGGTTCTTTTTATACTTTGTTCTAGTAAGTAGACAAACTATTAATAGGTAACGAAAAACCTATTGATTGGGGGTATGTATGAAGATTGCTATTAATGGCTTTGGCCGTATCGGCCGCCTCGTGTTTCAGGCGCTTGTGGGACAAGGACTGCTGGGAAAGGACAAGATCGATGTCGTTGCGGTAGTGGATATTTCTACGGATGCGAAATATTTTGCCTATCAGCTCAAGTATGATTCCACCCAGGGTCAGATGCAGGCCGATATCGGCGTTAAGGGGGAAGATATTCTCGTGGTTAATGGGCATGAGATCAAATGTCTTTCCGGCAAAGGCCTCACCCCGGTGCAGCTCCCCTGGAAAGACCTGGGGATCGAGTATGTCATTGAATCCACCGGGATTTATACCAATGAAAAAGCCTACGGACACCTGGAAGCCGGGGCCAAAAAGGTGATCATCTCCGCGCCGGGTAAATCCGCAGACGCCCAGAAGCCCATCAAGACCATTGTCATGGGGGTGAACGAGGGTGAGTATGAGGCTTCCCGGCATTCGGTGCTTTCCAACGCCAGTTGCACCACCAACTGTCTCGCTCCGGTGGTGCATGTCATTCTTAAAGAAGGCTTCGGTATTGAAACCGGTCTTATGACCACCATTCATGCCTATACCGCTACCCAGAAGACCGTGGACGGGGTCTCGGCAAAAGACTGGCGCGGCGGACGGGCGGCAGCCATCAATATCATCCCCTCTACCACCGGCGCGGCCAAGGCGGTGGGGGAAGTGCTTCCTTCCACCAAAGGTAAGCTCACGGGTATGTCCTTCCGGGTGCCCACTCCTACGGGTTCCGTGGTGGACCTCACCTTCCGGGCCACGAAAGATACGTCTATTCAGGAAATCGACCAGGCTTTGAAAAAAGCGGCCGCTTCTTATCTCACCGGTATTCTGGCCGCCTGTGATGAGGAAATCGTGTCCTCCGACATCATCCACAATTCCCATTCTTCGATTTACGACAGCCTGGCCACCTTACAGAACAACCTGCCCGGAGAGAAGCGGTTCTTCAAAGTGGTTTCCTGGTATGACAACGAGTGGGGCTATTCCAACCGGGTGGTGGATCTCCTGAAATACATTGATAGCAAGAAATAGGGGACGAAACCTCACGAGCAAAAGGTCTGTTCTACCGTATCAGCAGACCTAAGGCAGAAGATGCAAGGCCCCGCCCTTTTTAAGGCCGGGGCCTTTTTACTAGTTTCAAGGAGTATACACTATGATCAAAACCGTAAAAAACGTAGACCTCACGGGAAAACGGGTCATCATGCGGGTGGACTTTAACGTCCCCATGAAGGACGGAGTTGTCCAGGACGACACCCGTATCACTGCAGCGCTTCCTACTATCCGATACATTCTGGACCAGGGGGTGAAGACCCTGACCTTAATGAGCCACCTGGGGGATCCTTCTAAAGATACCAAGGCAGCCAAGGAGAAAGCGGAAAAGGCGGGTAAGAACTTTGATGAAAAAGCCTACATCCGGGGCAAACACCGTCTTGCCCCGGTGGCCGCCTATCTGGAAAAGAAACTGGGGAAACCGGTGATCTTTGCCGGGGAAGATTCCTGCTACGGCAAGAAAGCCTTCATCGACGCCCAGCCTGCAGGTTCGGTGGTCATGCTGGAGAACACCCGGTTTCACAAGGAAGAAACCGCTCAGGATGCCGCGGCCCGGGATAAACTTGCCCAGGAACTGGCCACCTACGGGGATATTTTTGTCAACGACGCCTTTGGAACCGCCCACCGGGATCACGCTTCCACCGCCTCTATCGCCAAATTCGTGCCGGTTTCCGTGGCGGGGTTCCTCATGGAAAAAGAGGTGGCCTACCTGGAACCCATTGTTACCAATCCTCAGAAACCCCTGGTGGCCGTCATCGGCGGGGCCAAGGTCTCTTCCAAGATCGCGGTGCTGGAAAGTCTCCTTAAGAACGCCGCAGCCCTGATCATCGGCGGGGGCATGGCCTATACCTTCCTCAAGGTGCAGGGTCATAAGGTCGGGAAGTCCCTCGTGGAAGCGGATCAACTGGATACGGCCCAGCGAATCCTGGATGCCGCCAAAAAAGCAGGGGTGGAGATCCTGTTGCCTTTGGATCACGTCGGGGCCGAAGCCTTTGACGCCGGAGCAAGCCCCGTGGCCATAGAGGGCATCGACATTCCCGATACCCTCTTGGGTTTGGATGTGGGCCCCAAAACCCTGGGGAAATACCAGGAAGTCCTGGCCAAAGCCAAAACCATTGTATGGAACGGCCCGGTAGGGGTGTTTGAATTTCCTGCCTTTGCCAAAGGCACTGAGGCCTTAGCCACATTCGTGGCCGAAGCCACGGGTAAAGGGGTCATCACCGTGGTAGGGGGCGGCGATTCCGTGGCCGCGGTGAATCAATTCGGCCTTGCTTCCCAGATGAGCCATGTGTCTACCGGCGGCGGCGCTTCCCTGGAACTCTTGGAAGGGAAGAAACTCCCCGGCATTGAAGTAACCCGGGGAAAATAAGTACCAAAGGAGGAGCAAGGACCTGCTCCTCCTCTACACAAGGAGCGAACACGATGAGAAACTACTATATTGCGGGAAACTGGAAAATGCACAAGACCCGCGCCGAGGCAGCGGCTCTGGCCCAGGCCCTGGTGGCTCAGCTCAAGGACGGGAAACACAAGTACCTGGTGGCCCCCTCTTTTACGGCGCTGGAAACCGTGGCGGCCATTGTAAAGGGAAGCAATATCCTTTTGGGAGCCCAGAACATGGCTGCGGAAGAACAAGGGGCCCATACCGGGGAAGTCTCGGTTCTCCAACTCAAGGACTTGGGCGTTCACACGGTGATCCTGGGGCACAGCGAGCGGCGGCATACCTATAAAGAAGATGACGGGCTTATCAACAAAAAGGTGCAATTGGCCCTGCAGCACGGCCTAGAGGTCATCCTCTGTGTGGGAGAACTCCTGTCCGAGCGGGAAGCCGGCAAAGCCGAAGCGGTGTGTGAAACCCAGACCGTCCAGGGTCTTGCCGGGGTAGCTGCAGCAGACTTCTCCCGGGTAACCATCGCCTATGAGCCGGTCTGGGCCATCGGTACGGGCAGGACCGCCACTCCTGAGGATGCCGATGCCATTCATGCCTATATTCGCCAGGTCATAGCCCGGCTCTACGGAGCAGATGCGGCCCAGCAGATCCTCATCCAGTACGGCGGTTCCGTGAAACCCGACAATGCGGCCCAGCTTATGGCCAAGGAAAATATCGACGGCGCCCTGGTGGGCGGCGCAGCCCTCAAAGCCGATACCTTTGTACCGATTGCCACGTTTCAGTAACATTGCGGAAGCGTTTTTTAGGGGGCTTAAAGCCCCCGGTCTTCATATCGTTTTAGACTTGCCTATGAATTGACCCTCCTCGTAAGACTTGCTATGCTTATTTCAGCGGAAGTTGTTCAATAACTTTAGTTATTGAACAACGCTATTATACAAATAGGTCATTCAAGAGGCGCAGTTCAATGCGTGGTGGCATTAATCGGCGCTTCCTTAGGTAAAACAAGGTGTATTATGGATGAAGAACCAAAAGTATCCTACCTATCCAAAGAGGAATTGATCTGTCCGGTATGCGAGGCCACGTTTCACCGGGAAGAACTCCTTTCCGGCAGTGGACGGCTCATTGCAGGAGCCATTACCGATGAACTGCACCGGCTCTATGAACCTTCTGCACGCTACGGGAACGTGTATCCCCTGGTGTATCAGGCTACGGTGTGTCCTGAATGCTGGTTTGCCTCGATGGATAAGGATTTTTTCCTCCTCCCTGCTATGGCTAAGGATATAGTGTTGCGAAACAAACGGCAGCGAATTGCCCATACGTCGCTTATCTTTCCAGGGGTAAATTTTTATGAAAACCGGGGATTAGTTTCCGGGGCGGCTGCCCTGTACCTGGTAATCCTTTGTTATGATTATTTTTCCAAGGAAGTTTCTCCTGCTATCAAGCAGGGAATCGCCAGCCTGCGGACCGCTTGGCTTTGTGAAGATTTACACGGGCAAAATCCCGGAGAGTACTATGATTGGCTGGCCCTGCTTTTTAAGAAAAAAGCCCGGTTTTTCTACGCCGAAGCCATAAACCGGGAACAAAACGGGACCGAATCGCTTACGGGGATTAAAAATTTTGGTCCTGATACGGATAAAAATTATGCCTATGAAGGGATGCTGTACCTTTCAGCGCTGTTAAACTTTAAGTACGGCCCTAGGGAAGATTCCTTCCGGCGGAGGGCCTATTTAGAAGAGGCAAAGCGGATCATTGCCCGGATCTTCGGCTTAGGAAAATCTTCTAAAGCCAAACCAGGTCCCCTTTTAGAGCATGCGAGGAATATCTACAATGCTATTAATAAAGAACTCAACGAGATCGATGAATGAATCCGGAGGGTCCTGAAGCCAAGAATCAGGGGGAAAAACGGAATATCCGGCTGCTTTTGGCCTATGACGGCACGGATTTTTCCGGTTGGCAGCGTCAGGAGCGGACCCGCACCGTGCAGGGTACCCTGGAATCCGCGCTGGAAGGACTGCATAAGCAGAATGTACACCTCACCGGTTCAGGGAGAACCGATGCGGGGGTTCATGCCGCAGGACAAGTGGCTCATTTTTATACGCATATACGGACTATCCCGGTGGAACGCTTTGTCCCTGCGCTCAACCGTCTCCTCCCTCGGGATATCCGGGTCTTAGCGGCTGAGGAAAGTTGTTTTGATTTTCATGCCCGTTTCGATGCTAAATCACGGACCTACCGTTACTACCTGATCTGCGGCAGACCAGGGCTTCCCCAGGAATTGCGCTATGCCTTTCAAGTATGGCGCCATCCCCGGATAGATCGCTTGAACAGCTATGCCCGGCTATTCACGGGAGAACGGGACTGTTCGGTATTTGCCCAATCCAGAGATCCGAGCAGATCCAGAAGCCGGTATATATTCGGCGCCTGCTTTTTTATCCAGAGGAACATGCTGGTCTTTGAAATTACCGCGAATGCCTTCTTGTGGAAGATGATCCGCTCCCTCCTGGGGACCCTGCTCTACTACGAAGAACAGGGCCTTTCGGTGGAGGATTTTAAGGCCATCCTGAGTTCTGGAGACCGAAGCCTCGCAGGTCCCACCCTCCCGCCTCAGGGGCTTTTTTTGTGGAACATAACCTATTACCGCAGATAACGCGGAAGACCCCTGCGGATTACCAGATATATTTTAAGCCGTCTTCTTTGTAGAGGCTGATGATCTGGTTAGGACTTACCAGGGTATAGTTGTGTCGTATACACTGATACAGTACCATCCGTTCAAAAGGATCCTGGTGCGTGGCTTTCCGGGGTAAGTGAGCACTTGCTAAGGCATCAACCGGATCCAAGGGAATCAAGGTAAACCCCAGTTCCTTACAATAAAACGGTATATCCTGTACCTCCAATGAGCCGATAACCAGGGTTCCCAAGCTCAATTTAACGGATATTTCCCATAGGGATACGGCGCTGATGAGAATATCATTATTACCGTCTTTTATTACTTCCAGGGCAGCCGACGATAAGGCGCTGCTTTTTCCAATCGACCATAATAAGGTGCGGGTGTCTAATACTAAGGTCATGTTAGTCCAATTCCTCGGGGTTTATGTCAACAGTATCCCTAAAGGCTATGGTTATTTTTCCGTCCAAAATACCGATCTTGCGGTTCATAACCTTTTCTTCGACATAAGGCACAATCATAGCAACCGGCCGCTTTGTCCTGCCGTATAATATACCGATCTTGTTTCCTTGTTTGACGGTTTCAAGAACCTCTGAAAAATGGGTTTTAAGTTCCCCTACAGGCATTGCTTTCATACTTACTAATATACTACTATTTATGGCAACTTGTTACTGTATTTATGAAAGGTCCTATCCCGAGGTATAAAAAAGGACTGTTCTCGGTCATACCGAGCCCAGGGGACGGGCGCAGTTCCTGGCCGTTCCCGACAGGATAGCCAGTCCATGTTCCAAGGCCGGCAGAATACATTCCAGATTTTCTTTGGCAGCCCGCGGGCTGCCGGGTACATTGATTATCAGGGTTTGCTTGCGGATTACCGCAACGCTGCGGCTTAGCATGGCGCGGTTTGTTTTTTGCAGGCTATAGGCCCGCATGGCCTCAGGAATCCCCGGAACCAATCGTTCCGCAATATCCATCGTGGCCTCGGGAGTATAGTCTCGGGGAGAAAATCCCGTGCCGCCGGTGGTTACAACCAGGTCGGCTTGATGTTCGTCACAAAGGAGGCTCAAGTATGCGGCCAGATCCTTTCTTTCATCGGAGAGGATCCGATACAGGACGACCTCATATCCCCCTTGGATGAGCAGATCCCGAATCAGGGGGCCGCTCTCATCCACCCGTTCCCCTGCAAACCCGGTATCACTGACCGTAATAACAGCCGCCTTACATGACATCAATCGAATCTCCTTTTTCCACCGTACCCGCCTCAATAACCTTGGCAAAAATACCTTCCCGGGGCATGATACAATCCCCTACACGCTGATAAATCTGGCAATGTTCATGACAATCTTTGCCTATCTGGGTTACTTCCAGGAGCGTATCGGACAAACGCAGCCGAGTGCCCACCGGAAGGTTCCGCAGATCGATCCCGGTAACCACGATATTTTCACCGAAATCCCCGTTCTCCACGCCTCCGCCTAATCGGTTAAATTCGGCTATCTTTTCATAGGATAAAAGGCTTATCTGCCGATGCCAATTACCCCCATGGGCATCCCCTTCTATACCATAACCCGCCACAATGGGAATCCGTCCGGGGACTTCCTGTTTTTTTACCCCGCGAACCGGGCTGATACAGACGGCCATAACCTTTCCTCCCATACTCCTACTCCTTTCGGTGTTTCTATCTGTATAGATTAGAGTTGTTCAAAAACTGCAGTTTTTGAACAACTTCCGCTAAAAAATGGGCAGATTTGGTGGATTTCTGCAAGAAATTCGCCACATCTGCGAGACTTGTATCGGACTAAAGTCCGGTACAAGTCCATTCATCATACAAGACCATACCTCCTCTGCCAATAGTATAGGACCTATTCACCCAGGGTTACAGGGGTAGAAAAGTTTGGGCGCCCCATTGATTGAGATGGGCATCTATTCTATTATGTCAAAGTGAGGACGAGTATGAAAGATTTAACCTATATTAGGTCTAAAACGGCCTTTATCATTGACATGGACGGAGTTATCTACCATGGAAACCGTTTACTGAAAGGAGCTTTGGAATTCGTAGAATGGCTCTCTCATAACCATAAAGCTTTTCTCTTTTTAACCAATTCCAGTGAACGCTCTCCCCTGGAGCTCTCTCAAAAGCTGGCCCGCTTAGGTGTTATAGTGGACCCAGAACATTTCTATACCAGCGCCTTGGCCACCGCAGGTTTCCTGGCTTCCCAACATCCAGGAGGCTCGGTATATGTTATCGGTGAACCCGGGCTTATTCAGGCGCTTTACGATGCGGGCTTCACGATGAATAACGTCAATCCTAATTATGTGGTGGTCGGTGAAGGCCGGGGTTATAGCCTGGAAGCCTTGGAACGGGCGGTCCGTTTGATTACCGGTGGAGCCCGGCTTATCGGTACGAATCCGGATCTGACCGGCCCCGTGGAAGGGGGGATTGTCCCGGCCTGCGGTTCCCTGGTGGCGCCTATTGAGCTGGCCACTAACACTAAGGCCTACTTTGTGGGAAAACCCAATCCCCTGATGATGCGCCACGGTTTGCGGCGGCTTACCAGCCGGCGGGAAGATACGGTCATCATCGGTGACCGGATGGATACGGACATTGTCGCGGGAGTGGAAGCGGAAATCGAAACGGTCCTGGTCCTTTCTGGGGTTACCAAGATCACCGACATCCCCCGGTTCCCCTATCAGCCAAGGCATATCCTGGAAGGAGTGTTTGAAATACCCGAATGAGTTTCTATAGATTACCCTAACCTAACCATGCCTGATTTACCCTGAAGGAGAGGCGGTAGGAAGACATAAGCCTGCGCTCCGCCTCTTTGTAAGCCGGACAATGCATCGTATAATTATACATCAAATACCCAAAAAACGAGAAAAAAGGTATAAAGGCCGTATAAACATACTTGATTGTTTTATCCATTCTGGGTATTCTTCGCTATGGATCGAGAGAAGCAGGGAAGGCTTTTCAAGCTATAGGACAAACAAGTAATGGAGTACGATGATGGCAGTTCCACGAAATAAGGCATCGGTGCAGGGATCACCGGTTCAGGAAACCCGGGAGATAGCAATCAATACGGGGGAACCACGAGCATCCCGGATCCCCGGCCTCATCCTGATCCTGGGAGGAATGCTGCTTATCGGGATCCTGGCAGCTTTTGGGGTGATAAACCAATATATCCAGACTGTGCTTATGTCCATCGGTATTAATATCATCTTTGCCTCGAGCCTCAACATTGTCAACGGGTCAATGGGGGAGTTTTCTTGCGGTCATGCGGGATTTATGGCTGTGGGGGCGTATGTGTCTTCAGTGTTGTCCCTGATCTTATTCACCGATAATAAATTCTTCGGCCCTCCCCTGGTTCCTCCCCAGACCGCGGTGTTCCTGTTTCCGGTGGTCATTATCATAGGGGGTATCATCGCAGCGTGTACGGGCCTTCTCGTGGCAATTCCTTCATTCAAAACCCGGGACGATTACCTGGCCATCATTACTATTGCGGCGAATTACATCATCATGACCCTCATTAATAACCTGGAAATCTTGGGGGCAAGCCGTGGGCTCATGGGGATGAAGGCCACGGTGTTTGCTATGACCGATCTGATTCCCCTGCCCTGGATGCTCCTTTGGATCATGGTTTTTGTGATTCTCTCGGTGGGGGCTATAAAGCGCCTCATGGGCTCGGTGTTAGGCAAGGGAATTGCCGCGATCCGGTACGATGAAATTTCTGCGGAGATCATGAGTGTGGATACCAACCGGATAAAGCTCCTGGCCTTCATGTTTTCATCGGGTCTTGCAGGGGTTGCGGGAGGACTTTTTGCCCACCTCCTGGGGTTCATCAATCCCAGTTCTTTTAATATCATGAAATCCACTGAAGGGATGGTCATGGTCTACCTGGGAGGAATGGGTTCCCTTTCCGGGTCGGTGCTTTCTGCGGTGTTTTTTACCTTCTTGCTGGAACTTATGCGGCCCCTGCAGATTCTCAAGTGGGTGTTTATTCCGCTGCTGCTGATTCTGCTCATGCAATTCAGGCCGGAAGGTATCTTGGGGCATCGGGAACTTTCGGATGTGTTTCCGCAACTCCAGGTGTTTACCGGAGCCCCACGCAAAAAACCGCCGGCTGCCCCTAGGGGGAGAAAACGTACGTGAGCAGTAAGAAATAGGGAGGAAATTATGGATAACCATGTGGAAATAAAGAACCTGACCCACCGGTTCGGCGGTCTCCAGGCCCTGACGGATCTCAACCTTACCCTCAGGAAAGGGGAGATAGCCGGTTTAATCGGCCCCAATGGGGCAGGGAAGACGACGGTTTTTAATCTGGTAAGTGGATTCTATGTTCCCTCTGAAGGACATATCATGGTCGCGGGGGTGCGGATCAACGCCAAAAAGCCCCACGAGATAGCCGCCATGAAGATCGGCAGGACCTTTCAGAACATCCGGCTCTGGAGTGAAATGACCGTGTTGGATAATATCCGGATCTCTCAGCACTATCAGTTGGGCTACACCGTGGCGGATGTTTTCTTCCGCACCAAGCGGTACCGGGCCCGGGAAGCGGCGATCACCAAAACGGCACGGGAACTGTTAGCGGTCTTCAAGCTCGCGGATCTGGCCGATGAATACCCGAAAAACTTACCCTATGGCATCCAGCGCCGGGTAGAAATTGTCCGGGCCCTTTCCCTGGAGCCGGCTTTGCTCATGCTGGATGAACCTGCCGCAGGCCTCAGTACTGCGGACACCGTCGAGCTTATTGCGTATATCCAATGGATCCATGAGACCTTTAAGCTGACCATCTGGATGATCGAACACCAGATGGAGGTTATCATGAGTCTATGTCAGAGCATCTCGGTGATTGACTTTGGCCGGGAAATAGCCTGGGGAACCCCGGAACAGATCCGAACCAATCCTGAGGTGATTAAAGCCTACCTTGGAGATGGGGCCATATAATGGCAGGTAATCTAAGAAAGCATCATCTCCAGGAGATCCTGCCAAGGGGGGCTCATGCTGCTTGAAGTTAAGAACCTGAAGGTGGCGTATGGAAATATCGAGGCATTGCACGGTATTTCCTTTGCCATTGATACCGGTGAGATCGTTACCTTAATCGGCGCTAATGGGGCAGGGAAGACCTCAACCCTTTTAAGCCTCGCCCGGCTTCCCCGGCCTGAAGGACCCTTGGTTTCCGGGGGGGATATTTTGTATGAAGGGGCAAGCATCCTTAAAACCGAAGCCCATACCCTCATCCAGAACAAGATGCTGGCCTTGGTCCCTGAGGGACGGCATATCTTCGGGAACCTCACGGTGGAAGAAAACCTGCAGATAGCCACCTATCCGCACCGTCGGGATATTAACCGGGCGGTGATTACCGGAGAGATCCTGGAATTGGTATACTCCTTGTTTCCCCGGCTCTATGAGCGGCGAAAACAGCGGGGGGAACTGTTAAGCGGCGGTGAACAGCAGATGTTGGCAGTAGGCCGGGCCCTCATGACCGGTAGTAAGATGATCATGCTGGATGAGCCTTCCATGGGGCTTGCGCCTAAGCTCATGTATGAGATGTTCCGGGCTTTAAAGCAGCTTAATTTTGTCAAGCACCTTACCATTTTGGTGGTAGAACAAAACGCCAAGGTTGCCCTGGATTTTGCAGGCCGGGGGTATGTGCTTAAAACAGGGGAGATCATCGCCGCCGGTTCTTCGGCAGAGCTGGCGGCAAACCCGGATGTAAAAAAGGCCTATCTGGGTGGTTAGGGAACCGGTGAGGGGCGTTCATGAGCCTTGTGCCGGACTAACGTCTGAGATAACCAAACAGCTCTAGGGTCTGCGCCCCGCTAGGCTTGCAGAACCAGGTTGAGGAAGCGCCGGGTGCGCTCCTCCCTGGGGTTTTGCAGCACCACCGCGGGGTCTCCCTGCTCAATGATGATCCCTCCTTCCATGAAAATGACGGTGTCCGCAATGTCCCGGGCAAAGTTCATTTCGTGGGTTACGATGAGCATGGTCATTCCCCCGTCGGCCAGCTCCTTTATCACCTGGAGGACCTCGCCGATCATCTCCGGGTCCAGGGCGCTGGTGGGCTCGTCAAAGAGCATCACGTCGGGGTGCATCGCCAGGGAACGGGCAATGGCGACCCGCTGTTTCTGCCCGCCGGAGAGCTGCCAAGGATAGGCGTTGGCCCGGTCCTTCAAGCCCACCCGTTTGAGCAGGGAAAGCGCCTTTTCTTCCGCCTCGCTTTTTTTCATCAGCTTTAAGTCCACCGGCGCGAACATGATGTTTTGTTTGGTGGTCATGTGGGGGAAGAGGTTGAACTGCTGAAACACCATGCCGATATTTCTGCGGGCCCTGTTGATATTCACCTTTTTGCCGGTAAGCTCCACGCTGTTCACGATCACCGTGCCTGAGTCTGGTTTTTCCAGCATATTGATGCAGCGCAGCAAGGTGGATTTTCCCGAACCGGAGGGTCCGATGATGCAGATCACATCCCCCTCGTTAGCATCCAGATCTACGCCCTTGAGGGCTTCGAGTTGGTGAAAGGATTTGTAGAGATCCCTAACGCGGACCTTTGTTTCCATAATCGATCCTCTTTTCGACATACCGCGAAACCTGGGACAGCGCGGTGATGATCCCCAGGTACACCGCGCCGACGATGGTCCAGGTGGCGAAGGACTGCATGGTCCGGCCTATGTAAATTTTCGCTTCGTACACAATCTCTCCCAGGCTGATCACCGAGATAATGGACGTGTCCTTGAGGCTGATAATAAACTGATTCACCAGAGAGGGGATGGAGACCCGGGTTGCCTGGGGCAGGATGATCCTGAACATGGCGTGGTAATGGGAAAGCCCCAGGCTCCGGGCCGCCTCCATCTGCCCCGTGTCGATGGCCATGATGCCCCCCCTGAAAATTTCCGCGATATAGGCGCCGGCGTTCAGGCTCAGGGTAAGAACCCCCGCGGCAAAGGGGCTGAGCCGGAAGTTGAAGCCCAGGGATTGGATGAGCTGGGGGATACCGAAGTACATGAAAAAGGTCTGGACCAAGAGGGGGTGCCCCGGATGGCCCAGATATAAAAACGGGCGACGCCCCGCAGGAGGGGAGTATGGGACAGCCCGGCAAGACAGGCGAAGAGCCCCAGCGCCAGGGCGATAAGCAGCGCCAGAACGGTGGTCTGCACCGTGATGATCATCCCCCGGAACAGAAGCGGAAAAACGTCATGCAGAACCCGCGCCAGATCCATATCCCCATCCCCCTTTAGTTTGTCGCGATGTACTTGTTCAGGATTGCGTTATATGTGCCGTTCTGCCGCACATTGGTCAAACCGGCGTTGAACTTCTGTAACAGATCCTGGTTTTTGCCCTTGAGCACCGCGAAGCCGTAGGATGAACCCCGCTCCATATCGGTCACCATCTTGAGCCCGTTCCCCTGGGAAATGCCGTAGCCCATCACCGGATAGTCCTCAAAGCAGGCAACGGAATTGCCCGCCTTCACTTCCTCGTACATGAAGGGGGATTCATCGAAGTACACCAGGGTAAAGCCGTACTGGGCGCTGATGGACTCCGCAAAGGTCGCCCCTTCGGTCCCGGTCTTCACCGCCACTCGTTTCCCCCGCAGATCCTCGTAGCCCTTAATATCGTTGTTGTCCGCCCTTATGGCTATGACCACCCCGGAATCGTAGTAGGGGGCGGAGAAATCGTACTTCTCCTGCCGTTCCGCAGTGATACTCATCCCGGCGATAACCCCGTCCGCCTGGTTGGATTCCAGGGCCGCCACCGCGGCGCTGAAGCCCAGGGGCTTGAGTTCGTAGGCAAAGCCCTGATCCCCGGCGATGGCCGCCAGCAAGTCGATGTCAACCCCCACATAGCTGCCCCCCGGGTCCTGGAATTCAAAGGGCGCGAAGGTAGTGTCCGTGGCGATAATAAATGTCTTGGCTCCGCCGCCTGACTCCGTCTTGCCGCCGGCAAACACATGCACCCCCGCCGCGACGATCAGGGTGCAAATCAACAGTAACAAAATACTTCTCTTCTTCATCGTTAATTCCTCCGGGGATTAGAATAGCAAGTTCCCGCCGTTTGTACAATCAATGGATGCGGCACCAGGGCGACGGCATTTACTTTTTTAATTCCTTATGGAGTAAGGAATTAGATATTAGAGTTGTTCAATAACTTCAGTTATTGAACAACTTCCGCTAAAAAACGGGTAGATTTGGCGGATTTCTGCAAGAAATTCGCCAAATCTACGAGACTTGTTCAACAACCAACCGGGTTG
>JAIRNP010000027.1 GCA_031258005.1 Treponema sp. | reverse complement strand
ATTCCCGCTCTGCTTGGGTAAGCAGAACCTTATATTGTTTTCCTCTCATTGCCGTTTCCCCTCCTAATGAGAGTATCGGCTCTCATTCTTGACACTTTAGTATAATCAGCCTACTAGTTTTGCGTAGACAATTCCCTGGAACTTGGCAAATTCCAGTTCCATTTGCTTTTCAAATTCGCTCTTGATGTTGCCGCCGTCCCCGGAAGGCGCACCGCTTCCCCCATCGTTGTCGCCGGTACTGCCGCCGATGTCGGTTCCGGTTACGCCGATTTTTGACGGTTTTTTTTGTTCAGTTCTATCTTGTTGATGGTTGCGTCAAAACGGTCGTCGTGGGCGCGGAGGGCGTTTAATACCGTCCACACTACCTTAAAACGGTCTGAGGCAAGTATCTTTTCCGGTTCGGCTTCGGGCAGCACCACTACGGTGATGATGATATAGCCGTATTTTTTACCGGGAGCCGCGCGCATGACCCGGCCTACCGACTGTACTACGTCTATCTGGCTGTTCCGGGCCGAAAGGAACATGACGGCGTCAAGGGAGGGAACATCCACGCCTTCGGAAAGGCAACGGACATTGTTGAGTATACGGCACTCGTTTCTGGCGGGGTCCGCCGATTTGAGCCAGGCCAGTTTTCCTTCCCGAACCTGCGCCCCCATCGTGCCGTCCACATGGCCGGCCTCCGCCGCAACGATTTCGGCTTTCTTTTCATCGGTCATGGCGGCAGAGTAGGCTTCACGGCACACGTTGAACGCTTCGGCGGTGGCTTTGGAAACGGCGATATTCTGGCAAAAGGCAACGGCGCTCTGCATGGGGGCGGGGTCTACATCTTCAAACAAGGTCCGGTCGGTCAATGATTTTTTGGAGAGGGCGTTGATACAGCCGATGATTTTTAGCGTGTCCTCGGTTTTGATTTCTGTGTTTTTATCGTTCCTGTTTTCGACAGCGGATTTCAATTCCCCGCTCAACTGGTTTTCCGCAATGGTCAGGACGATGACTTTGTAATCGGAAAGCCGTTTTTTGTCTACGGCTTCGCCAAAACCAATACGGTACATTTCCTCACCGTACATGGCGGTATCGTCCATCGAGCAGAGTTCCGCATCCGCTTCCCTTGCCCTTTTTTGCGCCGCTTCCGCATAAATGCGGGGAGTAGCGGTCATATACATACGTTTTTTGCTTTTCAAAAAGGCATCGTCATGGACTTTTACAAAAGCGGACTCTTCCGCTCCGGCAAGCGTAACGCCGGTAGTACGGTGGGCTTCGTCGCAGATAATGAGGTCGAAAACAAAATCCCCGCTTTGACGGTTTATGGATTTCTGAACGGCGGAAATAACGTCTATTGACTGGTAGGTTGAAAAGACCACAATTAAACCGCTGTCTTTCTTTTGGGAAAGCCGCGCATGGGTAAACTGTCTGGCTATGTTCTTTTTGTCGGTCGAGGCGGGAAGGGCAAGGTCGGTTAAAGCGGCTGAAAAAACATCGTCTTTCGATTTACTGACCGTAGCATCGGAACAAATACATATAGGGTAAATCGGCTTTACCGAATGGAATTTCCATTCCCGCAGGGTCTGCCCCAACAGGGCTATGGACGGCACGAGAAACAGAACAAGTCCGTCCTTTTTGGTTTCGTTTTCGGCTATGCGGAGGCTGGTAAAAGTCTTGCCGGCGCCGCAGGCCATGATGAGTTTCCCCCGGTCATACTTTTTGAAATATCCGTGTACCCGATCTATCGCCGTTTGCTGGTGGGGGAGGGGTGAGTGTTTCTTTGCGGCGGCCCCTTCGCCTGAAACGCCCTTGTCAAGTTTTGCCCAATCAACCGGAGCCTGTACAAGGTCGTAATAGCCCAATTTGCCGACAGGCGGGATCTGGCTCTGGATAGTGTTTTCCGCTTCCTGGTTAAATCCGTTCAGGGTGGTATCTATCCAAAGGCGGTATTCAAAACTCACCTTTTTGCCGGGTTCGTCAACGTCAAAGAAGGTTTTGCCGGAAGTCGAAAGGAAGGTGTCAACCACGGGCTTGTCGATACTGGCATCAGCCTTATAGCACTTGCACTGGACAGCCCAATAGCCGCCTGATTTGGTACGGATAACCAAATCTATTCCGGTATCCCTGCCGCCGAAATCCTTGCGGGAGGGAAATTCCGGCCAGAGCCAGACATCGCGGAATTCATTGTCGTAGAGACGGTACGTTTTGAGGAAAGCCTGCATGAGCCGCTCAAAGCGGTAGCCCTTGTCCCGCTCGGAGAAGGAGACGTCCCGGTATTTTTGCAGCAGGGTATCAAAAACATTCATGCCCTTTTTACCCTATCATACATCGCTCTCCAAAAACAACTGGACGCTCTTGAACGCCTTAACCGTTTTGTGTACCCTGTTTCCGGTATCGTTGCGTACCCTCTCAAGGCCCTTCCTGGTTTAAACGATCCTATGAGTAGCGGTTACGGTTCATACCTGCTATACTGTTCGCCTATGCAGTATACCTGTACCATCGAAACCCCCTTAGGGCCTATGCGGGCGGCTGCTGAAGCAGCCGCCTTGACTGGACTCTGGTTTGTAGGGCAAATCTATTACCCCCTCAAGACCGATACCTGGATTGATAAACCGGATTATCCGGTGTTTGCCTCCCTGAAGACATGGCTCAAAGCCTATTTTGCCGGGAACAATCCCCCGGTGGAACTAGCCCTGGCTCCCCAGGGGTCTCAGTTTCGCCACAGGGTTTGGCATATGCTCAGGGAGATTCCCTATGGCCAAACCTGCACGTATGGCGCCATTGCCCGGCGGATCTCGAAAGAGCTGACGGTCCCTGCCATATCAGCCCAAGCAATAGGGGGGGCGGTAGGGCATAACCGGATCTCCCTCTTAATACCCTGTCACCGGGTAATAGGGGCTAAGGGCCGCCTTACCGGGTATGCAGGGGGCATCGAAAAAAAACAAGCCCTTTTGGAACTTGAACAAGGATACACCCGGGTATCAGCCTAGTATCACCCTATGGGCGCAGCAGACCGCTGCAGCCAAAGCATCCGCTGCATGATCTGGTTTGGGGATGGCATCAAGCCCCAGGATAATCCGTACCATATCCTGAACTTGGGTCTTGTCCGCTATGCCTCGGCCTATAACCGCCTGCTTGATGACCTGAGGAGTATACTCCTGTACTGAAAGTCCCTGTTCTGCCAGGGCCATACAGAGCACTCCCCGGGCTTCTGCCACGGGGATAGCACTGGTAACATTCCGTGCAAAATAGAGGGTTTCCATAGCAGATTCAGTGGGATTATAGGTCCTCAGAACTCCCCGAAATTGTTTATAAATAGAAAAGAGCCGTTCCGCTCTTGGGGAATCCGCACCCGTTTCAATACACCCGTGGGTAATATAGCGAATTCGCCGGGTATCGAATTCAATGAGCCCCCACCCGGAAGCAGCAAGGCCCGGATCAACTCCGATGATACGGCGGATTCCCTTGAAAGACGAGGTTTCCCCTTTATTCAGCCTCAAATCCTTCGGGGATATCGATGTTTGAATAGACGTTCTGTACGTCGTCGTTTTCTTCGAGACGGTCAATCAGCCGTACTGCCTTGGCAGTGGCATCGTTATCCAGACTTACCGCAGCCTCTGGAACCATGCTGATTTCCGCGCTGAGGGTTTCAAAATGCTTATGTTCAAGGCTGTTCAATACCGGTTCAAAATCTTCAGGAGCAGTGGTAACTTCAATAACCCCATTGGAAAGGGTCACATCTTCGGCGCCCCCTTCAATAGCAACTTCCATGATCTGGTCTTCAGTGTACTTTTCACCGTCCAAGGTGATGATCCCCTGGCGCTTGAAGAGACGGGAAACTGAACCTGATGTGGCAAGCTGACCTCCTGCACGGGTCAGAATATTTCGTATATCTGCGGCAGCCCGATTTTTATTATCCGTTAATACCTCAATAAAAATCGCCACTCCTCCGGGGGCATAGGCCTCGTACACCAATTCCTCGTAATTAACCCCTTCAAGCTCGCCGGTTCCCTTCTTAATAGCCCTATCGATATTATCCTTGGGCATATTCGCCCCTCGGGCCTTCAAAACCGCGGTGCGCAGCCGGGGATTTCCCTCAGGATCCCCTCCTCCCATACGAGCGGCAATAGATATTTCTTTAATCAGTTTGGTGAACATTTGGCCCCGCTTTGCATCCGCAGCGCCCTTCTTGTGTTTAATAGTCGCCCATTTGCTGTGGCCCGACATGATAACTCCTTCTTCCTTACTAATAGTAAAGTCTAAACCTTAACCTATCAAAGGATAGGTATATAATAGCATAAGAAAAAGCCCTCCGTCAATAAACTTCCTATCGGTTTCTGTTGCCCCTCTGTTCCAAACGCCAGGTGATGGTGTAAGTCCACGAAAGAGGCGCCTCCGGGGAGGCTATTTTAAGACTGAAACGGCCAGGCTTTCCCCGTATTGAGGCATACCAGGACGTGTCCCAAATCCCGTGAAGTCCATCGCTTACTTTTTCATCGGTATACCCTAGTTTTACCCGGAATTGAACCGGGCCAATACGGTAGCTTACTTCCCCGGAAATAGCGGCCTCAGGAACAGCAAGACCCGGTTTCGGGATGGGAAAAGGTACGGGCTGTTCCTGAGCCGCCGAGATTCCGGTGAAACTTCCTGAAACCACGAGCCCCAAGGAACCCCAAACAAGACCTGCCAAGGCCTCATAACAATCTTCCACCTGGGATAGATCCTCCGCGTCTCGAGTCAGCTTGAGGGAAATCCGTGAAAATCTGAGGGGCCCCATGCCGAAATCAGCAGGGAATCGGTAATAGATGAGGGTTGAACTCCGCTCAAAAGGTTCTCCTAGTTCTCCTGCCTTAAGAGAGGTGTCCAGCCGGAAAAACCTGCCTTTTTTTCCGTAGTATTCCACGCGTCCCCCGACTCTGAAACCGGCTCCTCCTGCATAACCATCACTGCCCACATACCGGTTCCCAGCTCCGTCCGTAGCAAGAGAAAGCCGCCAGGGACGGTTCCCCAAGCGGACGCCCAGGTTCCCGTACAGGTCTCTCCCATAGGCAAAGGTGTCCGAATATGCCCAGTCCGAGGCAATCCCCAGGAACGGACCGGTATACATCAGTCCAAGGGCATAGAGGTGAAACTCCCGTTCCGGCAGAGGCGGAGTTGTGGAAAACCAGGATTCCTTATATCGGGGAGGCAGTTCCTTCCCCGTATAAAACCCTTCCACCTGGAGGGTTCTTTTTGTATCCCATTGGGCTTCCACTCCGCTAGAAAGTCCAAGGCTTATTGCGTCATTCCCTAAACCCGGGGTCATGATGGCTGAAACAAAGCCGCGCCAGATCCCTAACGAGGGGCTTCTGAGATAGAGATAGGCTTCAGGCTGCTTGGTGGAAACCGGCTCGGTCTTAAGATCTCCCAGGGAAGGTTTACGATACGCGACTAAAGGTAAGGCCCTTCCCCAAGGTCTGCGAATTCGGGCAGCCAATCCCCACACCTCCAGGGTTCCGTAAAGTATCCGGGAACCGCTCGGTTTATGGTAGATTCCCCCTGCACCGGTGATGGTTCCCGGATCCCAGGTCTCCCCAAGGGGAAGGCTCAGATCTACCTGGCTTTTACCCATAAGCTGGGTCCTGAGCGAAAGGTTCTGCCAGGGTATATGGAGCCTGAGATCCCCCCGGTTGATCAAGGTTCCTCGGTCATTCCAGGAACCAGCCCATACCAAATCCCAGGAAAAACCCGGTTTGGTAGTCTCTGCCGTAAGCCCGGTACTTAAGGTCAAAAAGGCGCCGGTTAAACAGCATATCCATAAAAATCGAAAGAGCTTTGCAAAAATAAAGCCTGCATCCATAGCTCTTACTATGGAACGATACGGGGAACTGCTTGTATGGCGCTGGTTTTATCAGGGAAGCTGGAGACAGGCTACACATACCCCGCCTTCAGAGCCGGCCTCTGGGGGATTTTTTCTACCCTTTCCAGGGGTCATCCATCGAAGTCATGGCCTTAGGGTATACGAAGCATTAGCGATCTACCGGACTTTGCCAAATCTGACTCTCCTCAAAGCCCTGTATCTTTTTAATCACCGAAAGCCAATAATCCGCCTCATTTTGAGAGGTAAAAGGCCCGACCCGGACTCGGTAAAAATTCTGCCCCTTCACATCCCGGTTTTCTATGATAGCGGTGATACCCTTGGCGGCCAGGTTTTCTTTCGCCCCTTGGGCCCGGGTTGCAGTGGAAAATGAACCTGCCTGGACCCAATAGTCCTCACGGGTTCGGGTTTGTGGTATCGGAGCCTTGGATGCAGGGGAAGACGGAGGTTTTGCCCCGGCCGCAGGAGACGAACCAGAAGGCCCTGGGCTCGTCGTTGTTGGAGCAGGGGCAGTTTTTTGAGGTCCCCTTGGGGTCGAGGTCTTCTCTTGAACCGGATCCTTGGCAGGAATCCGGCTTGTGGGAGTTGAACTGGGAACCGCTACCGTAGCAGGTTTAGGTATCTCAATAACCAGATCTGAACTATTGTTCCGGGTTACCTGTTCCACCAGGGTTGTGGGCTGGGAGGGATCCCCATAGATATAAATATTATTTTCTTGGGTCATCGTCGCAGGGGCCGGGGGCGGCTGCAAGCTCTGGATTCCTTCGGGATTTCGGAGCATATCTACCGGATTCGCACTTGCCGGTTCTGTCCGGGACGGTTCAGATTGAACCGGTTCAGGAGGTATCGGCTCAACCGGTATGGTTACCGTACCGGGTCTTACCGCATTATTACTTTGGGTAAACACAGGAACAGGCCGAGCGTTTAGGGTTGATGCATTTCTTCTCGGTAAAAACAGCAATATCGATAATCCTATCACGATAATAAGAAAAATACCTACCGACACTGCTACCAGCAGTAATTTTTTCTTGTCCATATATTAATTCCTCACCTGATCGGACCCATACTCCATGACAGCAACTATACTCGTTTGGGGCATTCCCAAAACTGACTTAGGGGAATGGCGCGCTTATTTTTTACTTTTCTTCCACAGGATACGCAGCTTTTACCATACCCAGTTGGATAAGCGCCGCTTCGAGCTGCCGCTCTAGGGATCTCCTCAAAAAAGAGGATCCGAACCTGCCATATCCCCTGTTAGAGATGATATAAATATCGGCAGATTCCATTAAATATTTAGCCATGAATTCCCTCTGACACCTGAAGCGCTGGATAAGCTGTCCCCAAGGCAGCTTATCCCGTTTTCGGGCCCGTAAAAGCCGGGTGAGTACCGGAGCTTTCACCAGAATGATACCATCCAGTTGGTGAAAGGCAGTGGATCGATGGAGGAGCGCGGCGTTGATCACGCAGGAACGGTTTCCTTGGCAGCGGATCCATGCTTCGGTTAGACGGTTTGCCGCGGGGTGGACAATGGTCTCAAGCCAGGCCAAGGAAGCAGGGGAACCAAATACCTGGGTGCCCAGGAGTTTACGGTCTATGCGGCCATCCTGTCCCAGAATCCCGGTTCCAAACCGTTCAAGGATACGCGCTTTCTCCAGTTCGATTCCCTGATGCCCCAAGGTATCTACATCCAGCACGGGAAATCCCCGGGCTTCGAGAAGCTTGGCCACATGGTTCTTCCCTGCGCAGTACGTCCCGGTAAGGCCGATAAGGAGGCGGGTATTGCCATTCGGTGTACCTTTCATAGTATTCTATATCTTTACTATATGCTGATTTTACCTCAAATGCTATCATGGAGCTTGCAATAAAGCATTACGTTACCTAGTGTTATTAATATAAGAGAGGGTATAGACTACATTGGATGAAGTTGTTGCATTTTGATGTTTCCAAAGAATGGGTGATCTCCATCCCCCTAGGCATGCCCGTCGTTAAAAAAAGTGCGGAAGATCTATCCCATTACATTAAACTGCTCCGTAATCGGGCCGGACTTTCCAGTAAGGCTCCCGTGATCCAAGAATACCGCACCGTACCGGATCATAGGGCTCCCCGGATCTCCTTACTAAGTGAAGGGAATAGCCAGGAACAACCCGGGTTTTTCTGGCATATAGAGAAAAACCGGATTGAAATATTTGGTGAATCGGATCGGGGACTGTGCAATGGAGTTTTTGGTTTCCTTGCTGCCTTGGGGTTTAGGTGGCCGGAACCGGATCAGGAAGTACTGCCTCCGGTGAATAAGACCAAGCCCCAGGAATACCTCTTCAAAGAAACCTATGGGTATTATCATTCTGAAGGCACTACTATCCGCCGCCGTTTGCTTTTCGAGCGGAACCATCCCTCCTCTACGTGGAAATCCTTAATTCTATGGGCGGTCCGGAACCAGATTGATACCCTGGTCTTTTCCTTGTATATGAATCATCCCCTTAAAAGGAAAAGGCCGCAGGAAGTTGCCGCTCATCCTTGGGTACAAGTAGGGCATAGGATTATCGGGCGGTATCATTTCGGTACAGAGGTGTTCGATCTCGCTGAAACCTATGCCCTCGCGATTGAACGAGGAGGGTGGGATTTATCCCTCCTGGTACCCCGGGGGTATTTTGTGTTTAACCGGGACATATTCCGTATGGATTCAGGTAAACGGGACCGCAAGAACAACTTCTGTCCCACTTCGCCGGATGCCCTCAAACTCATCAGACGGAACGCGGAAAAGATCTTCCGGGCCCATCCGGAAAACGTGGTGTATCATCTGTGGCCTGACCGAGGGTATGAAAGGGCGTGGTGTTCCTGTCCCACTTGTCGGGCCTTTACCTTGGAAGAACAGGGGCGTATTGCAGTGAGCACTGCCGCGGATGTCTTAGCCCGGATTAACCCTAAAGGAATGATTTCCTTTTATGAGCGTTCCTCTGGAAGGGGGGACATAGCCGTGCGGTCTAATCTGTTTAAGATAAGCCATCTGCCGGGAGAAGCAGGAGCCGAAGCAGAGGGCTGGTTTTCTACCGCTCGGTTTCATAAACCCCGGGCCCGATTCATGAAGCGTCCCTAGTCCCCCGGCCTGCGGTACGGCTATGGTCTTGAGCATCTGAAGCCGCTGCCCTGTAAACCGGGCCATCCCATTGTTGAGCACCTTCCGCTTATAATCACCCTATTTTTTTGCCAATAGCTTGCAAGAAGTACCGGGTGTATCCTTTATGTGTGGCCCCGGGCAAACGTATAGACCTGTTTGAGCTGGTGAAAGTGAGAGGTTCCTATCTTTTTCTGTAAAAAAGCGATGAAGTTCTGTAAAAAGCGGAACTGATTCCCTGGAAGAAACAGAGGACTTGGCTTTATTGCTATGAAAAAACCCTGGTTAAGGGGCAATTCCTAGGGAACGACCGGATCTGTACCGGGTGTACGGCCTTCTAGGACGTGCCGAGGGGTTCCTCAAGCCCCTTCGGAAGTTTTCCATCATTTACCCACCCCCACCTCAGTTGCAAGGGATCTGATTCCTCGGTATAATACCGTATGAACCACAATATGATAGAAGGAGTGCTTTAGACCGGTGAAGGGTCTGGTGATCTCCGCTTCTCGAAATATCTTTATGGTAAAACCTGATGCGTCGGGACCTGGAGGAGAAACAGCAAGAAAACAACTGGCATGCCGTATCAAGGGTAAGGTGCTTAAGGGGGGGGAGCGCTATGGTAAGCCCTTGGCTCCAGGAGATCGGGTGTGTTTCGACGTGGATTCTGGCCATCCTCACCGAGGCCTCATTCGAGACGTGGAAGCCCGGAAAAATCTGCTTACCCGGTTTAACCGGCAGGGCCAGGCCTCTCAGCTTTTGGCAGCCAATGTAGACCTGGTCTTGTGTGTTACTACCCCGGTTTCACCCCCTTTTAGGCCCCGGTTTCTTGACCGGGTGCTTCTGCAAGCGGATAAGGCGGGTATTCCTCCGGTGATTGTCTGCAACAAACAGGATCTCTGCGAAGCAGGGAGGGCAGATCCGGATACCGAGGAGCGGCTTCAGGATTGGAGCCGTATCGGGTATCCGGTGCTCCGGGTTTCCGCCCGTACCGGAGAAGGCATGGATGAACTGCGGAGCTATATGGCCCATGGTTTTTCCGTACTCTTAGGCCAATCCGGGGTGGGAAAGTCGAGCCTCATCAATAGGTTGGTTCCGGAACTGCCTATCCGGGTGGGCCCCCTCAATGAAAAATACGACCGGGGAAACCACACTACCGCCATGTCGGTGCTTCTGGAGATTCCCCGTCTCGGGGAGGGAACCGCCATCATTGATACTCCGGGGATGCGGCGTTTTGTGCCGGACCGCATACCGGCAGAGGAGATCCCGTACTATATGCGGGAATTTGCCCGTTTAGTAGGAACATGTACCTACGGACTGTCTTGTTCTCACCGAACCGAACCGGGGTGTAAGATCCTTGAGGCGTTGAGCAACGGGGTGATCCATGAAGACCGGTATGAAAGTTTTCTTCGGATCCGCGATGAACTCGCCGGCTTAGGCTATAATGACTAATTCGGCATCATGAGGAGGGTGTCCCTGCCATACTATGCATGAAAAAACCGTAAAACTGCTGGAATTTGATGTTATTCGCCAAAGGGTAGCCCAAGGCGCCTTAAATGAAGAAGCGGCCCGCCGGATCCTTGAGGAACATCCTGCATGGGATCCTCGGGAAGCAGGCACTCTCAAGGGCCTGGTGGCTGCGGTAGGGGCTCGTATTGCATCAGGAGATCCAGAGCCGCGGGATCCCCTGCCGGATATCAGCTTCCTGCTCCCCAAGCTCGGAGTGGCAGGAGCCAGCCTTGCCCTGGACGAGGCTTATGCCCTGGGGGTTTTCATCGACCGCGGGGAAGCCTTAAAACAATGGCTCCTCGGAGGGGGACCCCAGGATGGAGCTGCCCAGAAACCGGGACAGCAGCTCCTGCGTACCCTGGTACTGGCCCTGCCTGATTGCAGGTCCCTTTCTCGTGAGGTCTTTCGGGTGCTTGATAAAGGGGGGAAGCTCCGGGATCTCCCGGTATTACGGGAAATACGCCGGCGGATCCGTAGCTTAACCAGGGATATAGAAGCCCTGATTATCCGGTATACCCAGGCTGAAGACACCCGGTATATGCTCCAATCATCGGTCCCCGCTCAGCGGGATGGCCGCACGGTGTTGGCGGTAAAGGCCAATTTCCGAGGCCGCATCAAGGGCATGGTGCATGAGGTTTCTGCTACCGGACAGACCCTGTTCGTAGAACCCGGGGAAGCGGTAGAAAAGAACAACCATATCCTCATCGAGCGCCAGCGGCTTGAAAGGGAGATTCGCCGGATCCTTCGGGAAATGACCCGCCGTATTGCGGAGCAGCGGCAAGCCCTCGAAGCCTTTCACGAAGGGATCATCCGGCTGGAAACGATCCGAGCCCGGGCGCGGTACTCGGTCGAAACCCAGGGGTATTTTGCCCAGGAGGACCCGGAACGCATCATCCTCAAGCAAGCCCGGCATCCCCTCTTGGGCGCTCAAGCGGTTCCCATTGATATTACCCTGGAGGGGCATACCAAAACCGTGATCATCACCGGGCCGAATACCGGCGGAAAAACCGTAACCCTTAAAACCCTGGGACTCTTGGTCCTTATGAACCAATTCGGCCTTGCCTTACCCGCTGCACCGGGAACGATGCTCCCCTTTTGTGACGGCGTGTATGCGGATATCGGGGATGAGCAGTCTTTGAGCCAGTCCCTTTCCACCTTCTCCGCCCACATGAGCACCATCGCGGCTATCATCGCCCATGCCACTGAAAAGTCCCTGGTTCTTTTAGACGAACTCGGCGCGGGTACCGACCCCGAAGAAGGGAGCGCCATTGCCATGGCCATCCTGGATCACCTTATGGAAAAACAGGTCCGGCTCATCGCCACTACCCACCAGGGCAGCCTGAAGCATTACGGGTATACCCAGGAACAGGTGGAAAACGCTTCGGTGGAATTCGACGCCGAAACCTTGTCGCCTACCTATCGTATTCTCATGGGGGTCCCCGGAGAAAGCCGGGCCGTGGATATTGCCGCACGAAACGGTATACCTCAGGCTGTCATTAACCGGGCCCGGTCCTACCTTCGAGATGAACGGGCCGATGTTTCCGCCCTCATCCAGGGGCTAACCATGAAACATCAGGAACTGAATACTGCCCTGGAACGGCAGCAGAAGGAAGAAGAACGGCTTCGGGAGGAACGGCGTCAGGCGGTTTTCAGAGAACTGAGGCTCCGGCAGCAGGAGACGGAACTCAAAGCCGGAGAAGTGGGGAAGCTCCGAAGGCTCCTGGAGGAAAGCCGGAAGACCCTGGAGAACCTGGTTCGGGAAGTAAAGGAAGGGGAATTAAGCCGGGAAAAGACGGTGAAGGTGAAGCAGTTTCTGCATGACCTGGAAACCACGGTGGCCATAGAGGATACGGCGCTGAAGGAAGACCTGCGCCTGCTCGCCGCGGAAACCGTCCATCCCCCAAGCCCCTTGTCGTCCATCCCCCAAGCGCCCTGGGGATCGGCAACACAGCACAGACCCGAAACAAAGGAGCTTTACTATCCCAGCCCCTGGGGGGCATTAAACCCGCCGGCGGGCACCGGCCTTCAGGAACCAGGTCCCCGAACCTCCCAGTTTTTCCTCAAGCCCGGAACCCCGGTACTGGTAGGGAAATACCGGCGCCCAGGCAGGGTGTTCCGGGCAGACAAAAACGGTTCCTGGGTGGTGGAGATAGGTTCCCTGAAGATGAGTTTCCCTGAACAGGACCTGTACCCTTTTCCGGCTGCTGAGGAACAACCACAACCGGCCATAGCCCTGCCGGATCTTGCTTCAGAGCTGAGCCCCCGGTTTGAGCTGAATCTGAGAGGTATGCGACTTGAGGAGGCCATCGAAGCCTTACGGCGGCAGATTGATGCCGCGGTTTTATCGGGCTTGCGGGAATTCTCGGTGATTCATGGTACAGGAGCGGGTGTCCTCCAGCAAGGGGTTCATACATTCCTCAGCGAACAGCCTCAGGTGGCGGAGTATTATTTTTCCCGGCCTGAGCTTGGCGGTTTTGGCCGGACCGAGGTGGTAATGAAGTGCTAAACAAGACCGATGGAAAGGGTAAAGCTCAGGAAGAAACCCTTCCTCCCTACCTGAGCATCCTTAATGCAGAACAGCGGGAAGCGGTGTTCCATAGGGGAAACCCCTTGCTTATCCTCGCGGGTGCAGGATCCGGCAAGACCAGGGTGATCACCACTAAAATAGCCTATCTGATTCGGGAACAAGGGATGGATCCCCGGTCTATCCTGGCGGTAACCTTTACCAACAAGGCTGCCCGGGAGATGGCGGAACGGGCCCGGCTGATTGATGAACGGGCCGCGTATGCCATGCTGCGGACCTTTCATTCCTTTGGAGCCTGGTTCCTCCGGCGTAATGGGACACTCATAGGCCTTAATGCAGGCTTTGTCATTTATGATGATGATGATATGAGTTCCCTCCTTGCCACCCTTATGGAGGGGGCTTCCATGGGGGAGATCAAACACGCCGCCTATGGTATTGCCCGGGCTAAAGACTTTTTTCTCTCCCCAGAGCAGCCAGAACTCTCCCTCATAGACCACCGGGAGACATTCCGCAGCCTGTATACCAAGTATGAGGAACGGCTGCGCCAGATCGGTAATGTGGACTTTGGAGACCTGATCAAAAAGCCCGTGGAAATCTTGAGAACCTACCCTGAAGTGGCGGAGCGTTTCAAGAACCGTTTCCGGGTGATCCTGGTGGATGAGTACCAGGATGCCAATATCGCCCAGTTTGAGCTGTTAAAAGAACTCTGCGGCCCGGAAACCTATGTGTGCGTGGTGGGGGATGACGACCAATCCATCTACGCTTTCCGGGGAGCGGAAGTACGGAATATCCTGGAATTTCCCGACCGCTTCCCCGGAACCGATATAATCCGGTTGGAACGGAATTACCGGTCCACAGCGCCTATCCTACAGACCGCTTCTTCGGTGGTGAGCCACAACCAAGACCGCCTGGGCAAGACCCTCCGGGCGGAACGGGGAAATGGGAAAAACCCGGTCCTGGCCTTCCTTCCAAACCAGCATGAAGAAGCGGCCTTTTGCGCGCATCTTATCGAAGAGTCGGTCCGTCCTGCTAAGGAGCGTAGTACCGGTGAAAAGCCGCCCTTCAAACAGGCCTCCTATGCAGATTGGGCGGTGTTGTACCGGACCAATGCCCAATCCTTAGGGTTTGAAACGGAATTCCTTCGCAGGGGCATCCCCTACCGGGTGGTAGGTTCTCTTAAATTTTATGAGCGGGAAGAGGTGAAAGACGCCCTGGCCTTGCTTTCTTTTCTGGCGAATCCCCGGGATGAGGTCGCGTTTCGCCGGGTGGTGAATAAACCCGCCCGAGGGGTGGGAAACGCCACGGTGGATCGGATCGTGAGAGAAGCTACGGAAGGGCCTTTAGCGGAGGGAAATCTCAGCGCCGCTGCCCAAAGGCTCAAGGCCGTCCTTGCTCCCAAGGCCCGTGCGGGGATTGAGGCCTTTCTCGGGGCGATTGAAAAAGGCCGTTCTGTTCTGGATAGGGGCGTCCCGGAGGTTTCGGACGAAGGAGCAAGCCTGAAGTCCTTGAAACCCCAAGAACCGGGAAACGTACATGCCGGTGAAGGGCTTTCGGTGTGTATCGTGCATCTGGTCCAGGAGGCGGGCATCGTTGACTATCACCGGACCCATGATGAAATCGCGGGGAATCAGCGGATTAGCAACCTCCAGGAATTGGCCAATGCCGCAAGCCTCTATCCTGCAAGCTTCGGGGGATTGCTGGAATTTCTGGAACACCTGGAGCTGGACCGTTCCTTGGAAGATCCCCACGGAAAAGAGGGTATACAGGATATGGTTACCCTTATTACCCTCCATAATACCAAAGGGCTGGAATTTCGGCGGGTCATCATAACCGGTATGGAACAAGGGGTATTCCCCCGGGATGACAAGCGGGGAGAAAACCTGGAAGAGGAACGGCGGCTTTTTTATGTAGGTGCAACCCGGGCTATGGATGAATTATACCTCAGTTCCTGTACCCAGCGGCGTATGTATGGCCGTACCGCCCTCATGGAACCCTCTCGGTTTCTCATGGAAATAGATAGGACCCAGCTGCGGATTATTGGTTCCCCTCCTCGGGGGTATGCCCCCCGCAATCCTTCCCGACCCGCTGGAGAGCAGCACCCGCCCCCAGGTACCTGGCAGGTGGGTAATCGGCTTTTCCATGATGATCAGGGATACGGCTCGGTGGTGGAGGTTCAGGAAACCCCTGAAGGGCCGCTTGTCCGGGTCTGTTTTGATACGGGTAAAGAACTGCGGTTTTTCGGCCTTAAACAGCGTAAAAGGATCACCAAAATCCATGAAGAGCGCTGAACCGAGCCACTCGGAACCGGGGGCGTTCCGGTTACGGCAGGTACCGCCCGTGCTCCGGGCCCGGGATTTTCACCTCTATACCCAGGGGGGAAGGCGTTTGGTGGATCTCTGGCAATACGGCGGCGCCGCGGTGCTGGGCCATACCCCCCGGTCTGTGCTTCGGGACTTTAAGAACCGTGCTGAACGGGGACTGTTTACCCCCTTTCCCCATCCTCTGGAGAACCGTTTCACCCAGGCCCTTTCCCGGCTGTTTCCCGGCGCCTCCTGCAGGGTATATGCAGATGACGTTTCCCTGCGACGGGCCTTGGCTATCGCAGGCTTTGTTGCCGCAGCAGCGGCTCCTTTCCCGGATCCCGCAGTAGACACTGCGCTCCCGGGGGTTCTGTCCCTTTGGCGGCCCTTCCTCCCTGAAAAAAAAATAGAAAAAGAAGAAAAAAAGGAACCCCCCTTGCTTCTGGTCCCGGTACTGCCCTGGGCCCTCGCTCCCAAGGCCGTGGTTTTTACGCAAAACCCGGATCCAAAAGCCCTGGGGTTTCCTCCCTCGGATTTCCTCGCTCCGGTACTCCTCGCAGGAACCATCCGGGCCATCCAGGATCTGTTCTTATGGCCAGAACGGGGAACGGGGAACTTCCCCAGGATCCGCAAGGCCGAGGGTATCTGGCATCACCGGGGTATCTATCTCCATCCCAGGGAAACGGTGGATGAGGGCGCCTATACGGAACTGTTCCTCCGGTTCCTGGAAGGAGGCTTCTTGCTTCCTCCAGAACAGCAGGATCCGCTGATCCTGCCGGGATATATGTCCCAAGGGGAAGAGGCAAAACTGGCCGCGCTTTTGCAAGCACCTATAGGGTAAAAGGGTATGAGGGAGGGAGGGTTTATATGCGGGAGGGGAAAGGGGGAAAAGAAAAAATCAGGCGGGGGATTTTCCGGGCAGCACTGGTAATGTCAAGTAGGTATGCTGTAGTTCATAGAGTTTCTGCGTGGGAGTAAAGTCCGAAAGGCACACAAAGGACAAGCGGTCATAATATCATTGTAAAAATCGCTGTACTTCCGCCATACCCCATCATACCCTGTAGGCCGCTCCGGCCGTCCCTGGATACCCCGATACTCCATGTGGACATACTCATGTTCCGCAAGATATTCAAAAAAGCGGGTGATCTCTAAAATCCTGGGTTTCTTGCGTTCACATTCTTCCCGGAACACGGCGCGGGAACTGCGCTGCTCTGCAGGCCGGGGAACGGGGATTGAAGAGCCATTTCAGGCATCCCCGTCCGCATCGGCGTTCCAGGACCGGGGAAAAAGAGCGGCGTGGACAGATCCCCGAGCGGAATTCCATAGAAAACCGTCCCGCTATCGTGGATGAGGCGGACCTTCGGTCCGAAGGTTCGTATAGGGGATTGGGAAGGGGATAAGGTTGAGGGAGCGGGAAAAACAGCCTATAGTGCCACGTTTGTGGAAAAGACGAGCAAGCTCTTGGTGGCAAAAGTCATGCCGGACAAGGCGGTGGCAACTCTGAACCGGGCCGCCATTCGGGCGTTCAATCCTATTCCTGATGATTGTATTAAAACGCTTCCCCTTTGACCATGGCAAGGAGTTTTCTGGTCACAAGGCATTGGCGGCGGCGCTTCAGTGCGACATCTATTTCGCCCATCCCTATCATTCATGGGAGCGGGGATTAAACGAACACACGAATGGACTTATCAGGCAGTACCTGCCCAAAAAGACTTCGTTTGATACTCTGACACAGAGGCGGCTTGACAGAAGTATTGTCCAAATCAATAATCGTCCTCGTAAGGCTTTAGGCGGCTCCAAAATCAACCGCTTTGAGCGGTTCACAAAAACAAGCCCCCGGCTTTGCCGGGACATTCCCGAAATTCGGCTTATCAGGCTTATTCCGCCATACCCTATTGCTTGTGCTTCGGCTGATAAGTATCGTTGTTTTTGATACTCACTCAGTGTCGGTAATACTGCTTCAATCCGAGTTTGTATTGCTAATACGTTTATGTTATTCATATAAATCAGTATATGGCTTATTTATCTACTTGTTAATATTATTTAGTAACAATACCTTAGATTAAAATGTTACCGGAACTATATCACTTGTCTCATCATGGCGTAAAGCTGGGTGTTTTGTGATATGTAGCACTCGACACGGGAAAATACCGCTGTTTAAAGTCTTGATTTAGTGGCTGATAGTATTCCATCAGCTTCATGTATAGCTTGTTGTACCGCTCGACTTCCTTAACATCAGTTTTAAGCGTACCACGTATTTCGTTGTTAGCAAAGATGTCACAAGCAACCATATAGTTGTAAAACTCAATAAACCCGCTACCGATATCGTTTATGATGTTTATTGACAGTTTGTCTCTAAATACTACGAAAAGGTGAATGTATGTATGGTCTGCCTCGATAAAACTCTGAATTGATTTTGTATTAAGTTTTGTAGCCACATCTAATTCATCGACAACGAATATTCTATTAAGATGTATTCGCTTATCGACAAGCGCCAGGTTAATGCGCAAAAATTCATCTTCTTCAGGCGTACTAACCCATTCGTTGTCATCAAGAATAGAAACAACGTTTATAGCGCCATCGGCAGCAAAGAACAGGCTGTAGAGAAGCATATAGTATACATCCTCGTCGAATGCATGACTGTCATCAAGGTTTTTAAGCGCTTTCTTTGTTCGTTCAATTAGCGCATTGTAATTACCTTCTTGAGTCCGCTTCATATCGGTCAAATACGGAGACGGTGACTTTGAGAAAGCGTCAAACTTTTTTGAGAGTTGATATTGCTTTCCATTGACATGGATAAACAAGGCCCGTATTATCGTCATTGATAAAAACAGAAACATAATAATATTGGCAATCACAGACGCAAACATAACAGGGCCGAGCGCTTGTATCGATGTTGTTTGAGTATTTTGCGTTCCACGATACATCATCCAAGTCAGAATCAACGCGATGATTGTAGAGATTTCAGCGAGAACAGTCAAAATATTTTTTGGTCGTATTTCTTTCCACTTGAATAGCACAAAATAATCCCTTTCATTTGATTTATCGTTTAGGAAACTTAGCCTGTAAGTATGCGGCAAAATATTCCCGATAACGTGACTTGAGTTCAGGAATCTTCCAGTCACGCCCTCTCACCTTTTTTCGGCAGTTCGGAAAACCGCAAGTACAATCGAATTCATAATCCGCATCATCGATAAAAGCGTAGTCTACGGTCAACTCTTCACCTTTCTCAATGTCATGGATTGCGACGAAAGTAATCTCTCCGCGCAGACCGCAGTTCGGATCGCACGAATGATTATTGAAAAGTTTAATCGCAGCTTCTTCTTCCGAAGTTTCTGCCGCTATGAAGTATTCGTCGTCAATGGGAAGATAACTGTTTATCTTACCCGAAGAAAATAACTGTTCGCGTTTAAGAATGTGACCACCCTTAATGAAAACGATCTCTCCTTTAGCGATTCGTTCTTTTGCAAACATACCCTTGCCATCAATATGACTGTCAGCAATAACGACTTTGTCGGAAATTACTGATTTTAGCATCGCTGTTTCTTCCGACAGTTATTTTTTTGACTCTTCATACTCAAATTTAGCGATATCATCTACTGCTAAATAACCTCCATCTACAAAAACAACTTGCGCATTAATAAAACTCGATTTCTCGGAGAGAAGAAACTCGATAACGTTTGCCACCTCTTCAGGACGTCCAAGGCGACCGAGGGGAGTGATGTCGATCGATACAGCAAAGGGACCATCGGTGTCCATTTCTCCTCCAATCCAACCGGCAGCCACGGCGTTTACGCGAATCTGCTCTTCTTTTCCCCAATTACAGGCGAGCGACTTAATTGAATTGTGAATAGCAGCCTTTGACGCCGAATAGGAAATACCCCCAAAAGACCCACGTTCCGGACTCGGTACTGGTCACGATAACGACAGAAGCGCCTTTGACCATCTTTTTCTTTAACTCGACCGCCATCAGCATAGGCGCGTGATAGTTGGCTCTAAAGAGCTTCTCAGCCAGATTGTAGTCAAAGTTGTTGACATCCTCAATGTCGAACACAAAATAAGCATTGAAGAACCCGTCAAGAGACGCAGGAATTGTGCCAATTTTCGCTTTTAGGTCATCCAAGTCGGTACAATCTATGCATATAAGCTCCAAAGAGTCCGCACTGAATGCCGCTTTCAATTTTACGGCATTTTCTTCGTCACCGCGTTCATACAGACCGAAAACCTTATTACCTTTCGCTATGAGGGTTTTGGCGGTGGTTTCTCCGAAACCTGAATGCGCAGCGCCGTTGACGACATAGTTCTTTTTCATTGAGATTACCTCCTAATATAATCATAGATTTTCCTAACACTTATGGATGAAGATACTCGAACGGCTCCGAAAAAGTTCCGATTTTCTTTATCAGCCGTTGTACTGCTCTACAAACCATCTGTTTTTGACCAAACAGACTTCCCGTTTCGTTAACTACCTCACCCAGGCAATAACCAGCACAGTGAAGACGAGCTTCACAACGTTTGCAATGTTGAATAACATCAGAGTTCCGATTTCTGAGTGCGTCAATTTTATTCTGAAATAACGTTCCGGCTGTATATGACGTTTTTGCGGTTGCGATAAGGGAAACCGTAGGTTTCCAGCAACCGCAAAAATGTGTCTGGAGTGAGCGTGGGAATGGAGCGAAGCGGAATGACCTAG
>JAIRNP010000133.1 GCA_031258005.1 Treponema sp. | reverse complement strand
ATTCCCGCTCTGCTTGGGTAAGCAGAACCTTATATTGTTTTCCTCTCATTGCCGTTTCCCCTCCTAATGAGAGTATCGGCTCTCATTCTTGACACTTTAGTATAATCAGCCTACTAGTGGGTGTACACCAGTACTGGATAATGGTTTTCAGGTCTTTCCCCTTCCCTTTACTACCCATCTAGTCAAGATCCTCCTCCCTCGCCAACTGCCCCAGAACCAGGTTCCCCACCCATGCTTTCTTCCCCTTGGACCCGTTCCCGCATATCCTCTTGCCGTCAATGGTGATCTCCCGCCCTCAAGACTCCCGGACAGCCTCTAGCCATTGCCCCAGACAGACCGCCGGTTCCGCAGGGTTTATGCGGACAAACCACCGGGAAAACCTCTTCTCATCGGGTGTCCCCTTCGGTAATTCCAGAAAGGTCTTGAAGAAATCCAGTTTGGCCTTGCCGAAGTCCTCCATGACGCGGTATGCACACCATCCTACCGGTGCCAGTCAGGTATTCCGCTCAGACCCTCCAATCCCTTGCGCGTTCCCCATGAAAGCCTTTTTCTCCGCTATGCCGGCGGGGTAAACAGCCTGCAAGACAGCCGCGCTAAGACAGCGCTGCTGTCACGATTCTATGGGTTCATCCTGACACCGGAAGCGGCGCCTGCGGGAAAACACATTTCCTTCCCGCTTGACTTTGGCACAGTTCCTCTATGCCAAAGTTAAAAGTGTTTTTCTTGCAATCGGGTCTTACGGAGGATAAAATAAACCATAAATTTCGAAGAAACAAACATACGGAGGTTTTACCAATGAAACAAGCGGTACAAAAAATCGGGCGTTCCTTAAGCGCAATGGTGATGCCGAATTTGGGAGCGTTTATCGCCTGGGGGCTTATCACGGCTTTGTTTATTGATACGGGCTGGACGCCGAATGCGAAGCTGAGTGCTATGGTTAGCCCTATGCTGACCTATCTTCTGCCGCTCCTTATCGGCTATACCGGCGGCAAGATGATTCATGGGGTGCGCGGCGGCGTGGTCGGGTCCATTTCCACGATTGGCGTTATTATGGGCGCGAGTATCCCGATGTTCCTGGGCGCGATGATCGCAGGACCTTTGGGCGGCTGGGTCATCAAGAAGTTTGACGAGGCTGCGGAAGGCAAGGTGCCGGCAGGTTTCGAGATGCTGGTAAACAACTTCTCGGCAGGCATCTTGGGCGGCATGCTCTCGGTGATCTGCTATCTTGGCATCGGGCCTATCGCGGAAGGCATCACCAACGCGTTCGGCGCGGGAGTCGGCTGGCTGGTTAATCATAAGCTGCTGCCCTTTGCCTCCATCATTGTTGAACCGGCAAAGGTGCTGTTTCTCAACAACGCCATAAATCACGGCGTCTTTACCCCCCTTGGCGCCCAGCAGGCCCAGGAATTCGGCAGGTCGATTTATTATATGATTGAGTCAAATCCCGGACCCGGCCTGGGTCTCTTATTGGCCTACTGTCTTATAGGGAAAGGCAACGCGAAAGACAGCGCTCCCGGCGCGGTGATCATTCATTTTCTTGGCGGTATTCACGAGATATATTTCCCCTATGTGCTGATGAACCCGATCCTTATCCTCGCCATGATAGGCGGCGGTTTTTCGGGGGTGCTGGTATTAAGCGTCTTGGGCGGCGGGCTTATCGCCCCCGCTTCTCCGGGATCGATTTTTGCGGAACTGATAATGACCCCGAAGGGAGCCTATGTTCAAAATATTCTCGGAATCCTTGTGGGAGGCGGGGTGTCGTTTATCCTCTCCATGATTCTGCTTAAAGCCTTCGGAAAAGAAGACGCGGCCCTGGACGAGGCTCAGGCAAAAGTAAAGGCAAGCAAGGCTAAATCCAAGGGGCTCTCGGCGGATCAGGTTACAACCGCCTGGGATGTCAAAAACGCGGCGCCGGCGGAAGTTAAAAAAATCGTCTTTGCCTGCGACGCGGGTATGGGTTCCAGCGCCATGGGGGCCACCAAGCTGCGTAAAAGATTACAGGCTGCGGGCTTTACCGCCCTCACGGTGGAGCATTCGCCGGTAGGCGAAGTTCCGGCTGACGCGGATATTATCATCTGCCATAAGGAATTGGGGGAACGGGCCCGGAATGCCAATCCGAAAGCCCGTATCGTTACCATAACCGATTTCCTCAATGCTCCCGAGTATGAAGAACTCGTTACCAGCCTGAAAAAATAAGAGCTTATCCGGGAATAAAAAACAGCCGAAAAAAGAGTATGAAACGAGAAAAAGGGACCGGGATGAGGTCATGGGAACTAACCGATGAACTGTGGGAAGCGGTGAAGGCATTGGTGCCGGAACACCGGCGGGACGAAAACCGGACGTATAGCCGGAAACCAGGAGGGGGACGGAAACCGATACCGCCCCGGCGGGTGCTGGAAGGCATCTTCTATGTGTTGCGAACCGGCGTCCAGTGGAAGGCGCTGCCCAAGGAATACGGCGCGGCCAGCAGCATCCACCAGTATTTCAGCGAATGGGCAGAGGCCGGATTTTTCCTGAAGATGTGGCAGGAAGGGCTTATAACCTATGAAGAACTGAAGGGGCTGGGCTGGGAATGGCAAAGCGCAGACGGGAGCATGGTGAAAGCGCCGCTGGCCCGGGAAGGGACGGGGAAAAAAAGGGACCAAACGGAGTATAGCGGTCGAGTCACCCGGATTACCGGTAAGTATCGTGCTGGACGGAGCCAACCGGCATGACAGCACGTTATGGGAAGGAACGGTGAAGGCGCTGGTTATCGCGGGCCCGAAGGGGATGAAGGTGTGCCTGAATGCGGGGTATGTTGGGGCGCAAAAACTGCTGGTAGCGTTAGCCTGTGCCATACTAGTTTGGCGCCACTTGATCCCGGTTCACCCCGGCCTTATTCTCGGATAAGCGCTAAAGGAGGAAGGGAAATGCAGCAATTCAGCCATACCATTAACGATCCCAACGGAATACACGCGCGGCCGGCGGGGCTTCTTGCCCAGACCATGCAGGGCTTCAAAAGTACAATTACCATCAGTAAAGACGGGCAAAGCGCCAGCGCGAAACATCTCATCGGCCTTATGAAAATGCGGCTCAAGTGCGGACAGACCTTTACGCTGACCGCCGACGGGGAGGATGAAGCGGCGGCGATTGAGGCGGCGAAAACGTTTCTGGCTTCCAATTTGTAGGGCTTAAGAACGATGATATGGGCAGGGATTTCGCCGCGGCTTGCGCGTCTTTTGGAATTACTTGCGGGCACGAAAGAACCGGTACGGATCGATGCCCTGGCCGCATCCCTGGAAACAAGCAGGCGTACCGTATTCCGGGAACTGGAAAATGCCGGTTCCGTCCTTGGCTCTTTTCAGGCGGAACTGGCGGCCGTTCCCGGCAGGGGGATCGTCTTTTCAGGCAGCGATGAATCCCGGGAAAAACTCCTTGGGGCCCTGCGTAAATACGCCAGGGCCCCCGGGTCAAGACGGGAAAGGCTTTTACGGCTGGTTGTCGAAATTCTTGCCCATGCCGGTAAAATACAAAAACTGGTTTTCTATGCCGGTATACTCAAGGTAAGCGAATCTACGGTCAGCAATGATCTTGACGACCTTGAAGAATGGTTTACGGCGCACGGTATACGCCTCACCCGGAAAGGCGGGCTGGGGGTGCTGGCCGAGGGAAGCGAAGAAGCGATCCGTATCGCCATGGTAAGCCGTCTCCTTACCGATGGGGATACCGGCGGAAAATCCTATACCGCGGTTTTCGGCTATCCGGGGGAACATTACGAATTGGGGATTCATGAAGTCCTGCGCCGTACCGGGGATACACTTGCCTGGATGACTTCCGAATCCTATACGATGATAAGCCTGTACCTTATGGTGATGATACAGCGTGTATGCGCGGAGAAAGTCATTGACGAAGAAGGGCGCGGAAAAAACCAGGACGGTGAAAATTTCCAGATGCGGCTTGCGGAATTAATCGCCGGCGAAGTCGCGGCAGGTTTTTCGGTACATTTGACCTGTCCCGAAAAAAAGGCCCTGGCGGCCCAGATAGGGGCGTGCCGGGCGAAGCGGATTACTCCGGTAGAAACGGAATTCCTTGAAGACCAGGAAGTTATTCAAACCCTGACGTACCGCATGATAGAACGGTTTGATCCCCCTATTGCGGCAATTCTGAAAACCAACGACGAGCTTGTACGGTTTCTCACCCGGCATTTGGGCTCCGCCCTGATACGGCTGCGGGAGAACCTGGATCATCCGAATCCGATGGAAACGGAACTTATCAGCCATTATCCTGAAGTATACCGGAAGACATGCCGGGCCGTTACCGCGCTGGAAGAATATCTGGGCTTCCCGGTACCGGCAAGCGAGATAACTTTTATTGAGATACATTTTCTGGCGGCCCTCTCTTCCCTGGGGGAAAAAAACATCCGAAAACGTTTTCTCCGCGCCGGAATCGTATGTGTTTCGGGAATCGGCGTTTCCTATATGCTGGCCTCACAGATCCGCAGACGTTTTTTCGACGGGCTGGAACTCGAGATTTCAGGATGGGATGAAAAATCACCGGACGAAAACAATTCGTGGAAAAATAACGATTTTCTTATCTCTACTATCCCGCTGGAGAACGCGGAAAAACCGGTAGTATTGGTAAACACGATACTTAAAGAAGATGATTACCGCCGCATACAAAACGCAATCAATACTTACGCTTTTGTGGAAAGAGGCGAGGCGCCGCAAAATACTGGAAATTCCCTGACGCGGGATATTGAGACGCTAGAAATGATTTTCGCGCTGGCGCGGGCGCTGCTTGACGGTTTTGCGGTTGAATATCTACACGGCGACTGCGGCTTTGATGAACTGGCGCGTTTTGCCTCATCCCGTTTTGCCCGGGGATCGGAGGGGGTTTATAAGGCCCTCCTGTCACGGGAAAAAAACGCCAGCCAGGTTATAACGGATCTGGGTATTGTGCTGCTCCATACCCGGTGTCCCGGGGTTGCCCTTCCGGTGTTCGGGATCATCATGCCTACGGGTAAAAGATTTGCTTCGGACTATTTTAAAGGCGCCAAAAGCTGCGTCGTCATGCTGCTGCCCGAAGGCGCTCCCCCGGAAATGTACGGCCTTATGGGAGGCATATCCAGCGCCCTCATTGACGTTTCCGCTTTTCTTAACGCCGTCAGGGAGGGCAATGAAAAGGCGGTTAAGGCTTTATTGGAGTCGGAAATTTCCGATGCGCTTGTTCGATGCTGCAAAGAAAAACTGCGTACAATTGCGCGGCAATGATATACAAACCAGGAGAAAATTATGGCGGATTTGCAAATACTCAAAAAAGAAAACATTCTATTGAATCAGCCCGGCGCGGATCGTGAAGAAATAATACGCCGCTGCGGAAGAATGCTGGCCGATTCGGGTTATGTGAGAGAACGCTACATTGAGGGAATGGTCAAGCGTGACAACTCCTTCAGCACCTGTATCGGAAATCACATTGCCCTGCCCCACGGAGAAGCGGAATACAAGGCCGATATTATTTCGACCGGGATTGTGGTTTTAACCTACCCCGGGGGGATTGACTGGCAGGGGATGCGGGTGTATCTCGTTATCGGCATCGCCGCAAAAGGAGACCAACACCTGGATATAATGGGGAACATTGTGGACAACCTTGAGACCGGCGACGACGTGATCCGGCTGGTTAATGAAGGGGATGTCGAAAGGGTGTATACAATGCTCTGCGGGGACCAGGCATAAACCCCTGTTTTAAGCGGAAGTTGTTCAATAACTGAGGTTTTTGAACAACTCTAATCATTGCGCGGCCAAATACCGCGCGAAACCGGAGTCATCATGATCGTTACCGTAACCCTAAATCCCGCGCTGGATAAAACCGCCGGGGTGGATGTCATGCGGCCCTATGCTCTTAACCGGCTGCGGGGCGTACAGGTTGATGCCGGAGGCAAGGGCGTCAATGTATCCGCCATGATCCACGCCCTGGGCGGGGAAAGCGTCGCCACCGGATTTGCCGGAGGCGGCGCCGGAGAGGAACTCCTGCGCCGCCTTACCCTCAAGGGGATCAGGCATGACTTTGTGCGCGTCTCGTCGGTTACCCGGACTAACCTTAAAGTGGTAGATGACGCCGGCGGGCTGACCGAATTAAACGAGCCGGGACCGGAAATAAAAACGGAAGAATTCGCCCAGTTACAAGAAAAACTGGCCGGGTTTGCGAAACCGGGAAATATTTTTGTACTTTCCGGCAGCCTGCCCCGGGGATTGTCCAGCGGCGTTTATAGGGAACTCTGCGCCATGCTGCGTCAAAGCGGCGCCGGGGTTTTTCTTGACGCCGACGGGGACGCTCTGGAAGCGGCCCTGGATACAAAGCTGGTTCCCGATTACATAAAACCAAACCGCTACGAATTGCTCAATCTGTTCGGAATGGAAGCCCGCGGCGCCGTAACGGAGGCGGATTTGACGGATCTTTGCCTGCGATTACGCGGCAGGGGTGTCAAACTCGTTGCCCTTTCCCTGGGATCCGAGGGCGCGCTTTTCGCCGGCAGGGACGGCGTACTGAGAAGCCCAGCGCTTCCGGTAAAGGTAGGATCAACGGTAGGCGCGGGGGACAGCATGGTAGGCGCGCTGGTTTACGGTTTTGAACAGGGGCTTTCCGGCGAAGACTGCTGCGTACTGGCGATGGCGGCTTCCGCCGGGGCCTGTACCACCGAAGGAACCAATCCGCCCTCACGGGCGCTGGTAGACGAGCTTGTAAAGCAGGTAAGCCTGCAAAAAACATCGTAAAATCATAAGGAGACAACTATGGGACAGAAAACAAAAGCGGTAAGGCTCTACGGAGCCGATGATCTTAGGCTGGAAGAATTTGAACTCCCTGAAATCAAAGCCGATGAAATCCTCGTCAGAGTAATAAGCGACAGTATCTGTATGTCTACCTATAAGCTCCTGAAGCAGGGTAAAAATCATAAACGCTGCCCCCAAAATGTAGACACTAACCCTATTATTATCGGCCATGAGTTTGCCGGGGATATTATAAAGGTCGGTGCCGCGTGGCAGGGCAAATTCAAAGCGGGGGAAAAATTTGCCCAGCAGCCGGCCCTTAACTATAAGGGAAGCCTTGCCTCCCCCGGCTATTCCTATGAGTTTTTCGGCGGGGACACGGCTTACTGCATAATTCCCCATGAAGTCATGGAATTGGGATGCCTCCTTCACTATGACGGAGAGGCCTACTTTGACGCTTCCCTGGCCGAACCGGTAAGCTGCATCATCGGCGGCTACCACATCATGTACCACACCAACAAACAGGATTACCGTCATGCCATGGACATTAAGGAAGGCGGTAATGTGCTGATCCTCGGGGGGGCGGGCCCCATGGGGCTTGGGGCAATCGAGTATCCGCTGTACGGTGGAAACCGGCCTTCCCGCATCGTCGTAACCGACGTGGACGACGGGCGGCTCCTGCGGGCGCAAGATCTTATTCCTCCTGAGCTGGCAAAGAAGCGGGGAGTGGAACTGCATTATATAAATCCCCGTAATTTCGCGGATCCGTATTCATCCCTCATGGAGATTTCGGGAGGGAAAGGCTATGACGATGTGTTTGTCTACGCCCCTGTCAGGGAACTTGCTGAACTGGGCGACAAGCTCATGGCCTTTGACGGCTGCCTTAATTTCTTTGCCGGCCCCCAGGACAAAAACTTTTCCGCCATGATGAACCTCTATAACTGCCATTATACCAGTACCCACATTTTAGGAAGCACCGGGGGCAACACCGACGACCTCAAAGAGGCGCTTAGACTTTCCGCGGAAAAGAAAATAAGGCCGGCGGTAATGGTAACCCATATCTGCGGCATTGACGCGGTTCCCGGGGCCGTATCAAATTTGCCGGAACTGCGGGCCGGGAAGATCCTCACCTATACCCATATCGACATGCCCTTAACCGCTATTGCCGATTTTGAGAAACTCGGCGGAAAAGAACCCCTGTTTATGAAACTGCACAAAAGCTGCGAAGCTCATCAGGGTTTGTGGAACGCGGAAGCGGAACAAATACTCTTAAAGCATTTTGGAGTACGGTCATGATCCCATTGCAGGGTAAAGGCGCGAGTCCCGGTATTGCCATTGGAAAACTGACCTTCATGGAACGGACGCATTATTCGGTTGAAAAACTGCCGGTTGTGGATGTTTCCGGAGAAATTGAACGGTTTAACGCCGCAAAAGAAACCGCCGTCACCCAGCTCAGGGAGCTTTCAAAAACCACGACGGAAAAGATAGGCGAAGAAAACGCCCGGCTTTTTGAGGTACACGGCATGATGCTGCAAGATCCCGATTTGATCGGGCCTATCGAAAAGATAATCAGGGAACAGCGGATCTGCGCGGAATACGCCGTCATGGAGGCCGGTTCCGTTCTTGCCGAAGAATTTGCCGCTATGGACGATGATTACATGAAATCCAGGGCCGCGGATATCAGGGATGTGGCCAACCGGGTGATAGCGATACTGTCCGGAACATGGCTTGATGTTACGGAGGGGAGCGATCCGGTCATCCTTGCCGCGGAGGATTTCAGCCCCAGCGAAACCGTCCAGTTCGACCGTTCCAAGGTGCTCGCCCTGGTTTCCAGGTCCGGCGCGGCCAATTCCCATACCGCCATCTTCGCCTGTACCATGGGCATTCCCGCGATTATCGGCCTGGGGCCTTCCCTCTCGCCCGGCCTTGCGGGAATGACCGCGGCCGCGGATGGGGAAACAGGGGTTCTCTGCATAGAACCCGAACAGGAGGTCATCGCGGAATTTAAAAAGAAACATGCACAGAACGAACGCGAACGGCGGGAGTTGGAAAAATACCGGGGAAAGGAAACGGTTTCTTCAGGGGGCAGAAAAATAGGGCTCTTTGCCAATATCGGATCCGTTGCCGACGTGGAGGCCGCTCTTCTGGGGGACGCCGAAGGCATAGGCCTTTTCCGCAGCGAATTCCTTTATCTTGGCCGCGAAGATTATCCCGATGAGGAAACGCAGTACGGGGCTTACAAACAGGCGCTGGAAGAAATGCGGGGCAGGCAGGTTATTATCCGTACCCTGGATATAGGCGCGGACAAGAAAGCCGCTTACTTTGGACTGCCTGCGGAAGAAAATCCCGCTTTGGGAATGCGGGCTATCCGCATCTGCCTTACCCGCCCGGAATTGTTCAAAACTCAGCTCCGGGCGATTTACCGGGCTTCCGTCTATGGAAACGCCGCCATCATGTTTCCGATGATCGATTCGGTGTCGGAATTACGCCGGGCCAAGGCCATCGCCCGGGAAGTCATGGAGGAGCTCGCGGAAAAAAAACTGCTCTTTAACGAAAACGTTCCCGTCGGGATCATGATCGAAACCCCCGCCGCAGCCATAATCAGCGACCTCCTGGCAAAGGAGGCGGACTTTTTCAGTATCGGCACCAACGATCTTACCCAGTATACCCTGGCCATTGACCGGCAGAATGATTCTTTAAGCGAGTTCTGCGATATTCATCATGAGGCGATACTCCGTCTTATCAGGCTCACCTGCGAAAACGCGCACAAAGCGGGAATCCCGGTGGGCATCTGCGGAAGTCTCGGCGCGGACAAAACCCTCACCCGTTTTTTCCTTGAAACCGGTATTGACGAGCTTTCGGTGGAACCTTCCCGCATACTGTCTTTACGCAAACTGGTGGCCGGGTTAGACTGACCAGGGGAGGCCTGTGTATTTATGGAACAAACAGAACCCGCTTTTTCCAGGTACAGGCGGATGGTGCGTAAGCGGCTTTTCCATCGCCAAACCAGCGGACCGAAGCGGATCCGTTTATGCAAGGTTTCCCGAAGCCGGGCCAAGTCTCCCTCCCCCAAGGCTCGTCGTAAAGTCGGCATCCATAAAAACCTGTCCCCCTTCTGCTTGATTCTCCGGTCCTTCGCGGTGGAACAAATCCGTGCATCCCCTAAACAGGGGTACTATGCACAGAACCGCTCCAAGCCCGTCCTCCGCACCTTTCCCCGTCTCCTTGTTAAAACCGCATCGTATACCAGAGCCGTACTGCCGTGGCGCTCCCAGGCACCGCCGCCACCCGTATCCCCTCCATAAGCCCCGCAAGGGTGTGGTTCTTCTGGTACACCAAGGGACGGATAAACCCAAACACCGCCCCCAGACCCGCCACCCCGAGCCCTACCATCCCGGGAATGCCCGCAAGATCGTCGTCGTAGGACAGGGTGAGTTCCCATCCGATAAGCCCGGCTGCCACACCGTAGGCTACTAGGGTTATCACCCCACCTGCCGCGTCTTTCTGAATAAAAGACCCAAGCCCCAGGGCCAGATTAAGTACGCCGTACCCAAACGCCGCCCCGCTGCCTGGCTTCTTCGCCCTGCCTTCCCGGGATGTTGCGGCCTCTGCCTGTGCCCTAACCGCACCGGCCCAGTCCTCCCCATCTGCGCCGTCCGCAGCCTGGGCGGGCGGGCGGGAAAGCTCTACCCCGGTCAGCCCCTGGGCCAGGCTGCCCATCACCTCTATCCCGTCGTCCAGACGCTCGTAATTCACCGACCGCCCCACGATTTGCACCCCCGATTCAAGATCGATGATCGCCGCATTGAACATGTTCTGGCTCCCGAGCCGCCGGGCCGCCACGGACAGCACAAACCGGGGATTCTCTCCCTTCCCCACGTCCGTTATGTTTTCATCCGCGGTTACCTCGCTCATCTGGGTCCGGTACTCCGTCTGTACCTGTTCCAGCGTCCCCGTCCGGGGATACACCGCGTATTTCCCGCTCCGTATCAGATTTATGGACAGGATCTGGGCCAGGGTGTCGGCCTCCCGGGGGTTGATGTTCCCCCCCAAGTCCACCGGCACTACCGCCAGTTTGTCGAATCCCGATGCATCTATCCTGCTGGCCCCTATGATGTTCCGGGCCATTGCGGGCAAGGTGTTCTGTAGCTCCTCTATCCTGCCGTAGGTCTGAACATCCCCGGCTATCTGCCGCAGGTCGTCTATCTTCATGATCGAGATGATAAGCAGATTGCGGTTCCCCAGCTTGGCGATATTCCCGGCGACAATGTACTGCATCCTTAAGGTAATGGTATATGCGCCGCCTTCCACCGCGTTGTTGCTGATCCACGCCAACGCCTCGTTAAGGGATACGTCGGAAGGCACGGCGACCGTCCACTTGGCGTACACCGTTATGTTCCTTGTTACCGTGGTAGCCGCGGTAAACCGCGTACCCCCGCCCCGGTTGCAGTATACCAGCCGTCGAAGGCGTACCCGCTTTTGGCCGGATCCGAGGGCATGTTGGAAACCCCGATTGAAGCACCGCTTGCCGCCGCCCGTGTAGTTAAACCCACAGGCGGGCAACCCGCTAGAAGGCCCAGCGGAAATCTACATAGATGCTGTTTTCCATGTGGTACCTGGAAAAATTGCCCTTGTACCCGGTAACGATGGTACCGCCGCCAAAGACCGAAAAGATTACACATGGCTCCAGCGTAAATTGATACTGGGAGAAGTAGTCCAGCGCCCAGGAATAGGCGGGAACCTGCCCCGCTTTGAGATCCCTCACCGCTCCCGGATTGGCGTCAACGGCCAGGTAATAACTGTTGATGTACCAGGTGACGTTGAAGGAAAGCTTTAGCTTTACAAAATCAAGCATCTGATAGCTGGCGTAAGGCTCAATAGCGAGACATCCCCATATCGCCGTGCCGGTGTCGTCCTCGTTGTCGCCGCTGTTGATGATGTACTTGCCCTTCAAATCGCCGTACAACTTTTCAGTGAACGAGAAACCGCCCTTGAGCGCCAGTGTTGTTTCCACGGGAGATATCCTGTAATCCTCTTTGCCTAAGCTCTCTGTAGGCTTATCCTCCTCGCCCATGTTGGTTACCATGCCGTCGAAGGCCAGGTTAAGCTTCTTATCGAGGAGGGGCGCTCCCGCGCCGAAGGCAATGTCGCCGCCCTGGGCTATTTTCTCTCCCCTATCGTGGAGGCCGCCGTCATAGTTGGCCTTGCTGTCATCGTAGATGGGGTTGTTGTTCAGTATAAAGCTCAGCCAGAATGTTCCGGTGTCGTACTTTATGCAGAACATAATGGTAGAAAGATAGTCCGTCGGTTTGATGCCTTCCGCCTCCGGGGCAGTGAAGTTGATACCTAAACTTAGGCCTGAGTAGTCCATCCAAAAGAGGCGCACCCCCGTATAGCTGAGCCAGTCGGCGTTGAGCCAGCCGCCTGAGTTTATAGGGGTGCCGCCGCCCTGTCCGCCGATGAGCCTTAACCGGTCGTCAAAAAAATTCGCCCAGAAGTAGTGATCCCCCAGGTGTATGGTATCTTCGTACTTCTTAATATTGCCATGGGACCAGGCGCCAAGTTTGAGACCCCAGTTTCCCGCGTTATAGCCGAGTTCGAACCAGCCTTCGCCGTTGTACGCGTTGTTCTCCTGTGACGCGAAGAAGAGGGTGAGGGGGTATTCCTTGTCGCGGGATATACCTTCCAGTTTGCCCGCATAATCGGAATTCTTGACCTGGAATCCCGCCTTGACGCCTCCTGAGACACTGAGATTGTTTCCCAAGTCCAGGGCGCTTAGCCGCACCGTTAAGGTTAACACTGCCAAAAGAACCGCAATCTTTTTCATAAATCTCCCCTTACCCTTAATATCCGTACGCCATTTTTGCGCCTGGCTGTTCCCTATATGTAGTATTATCCGAGTATGGATACTCGTACCTATTACCGCCCGCCATGAACATACCACCGCCGTAAGCGATGGCGCGAATCTGATCGTCATCGTTGTTACCAACTTTTTGGCTAAAATGACTTGAAGTGATGGCTGTCCAGGATGCCCCGTTGTTGGATTCCGCCATTTTCCCGTTATGCCCCACCGCGACAAATTTTCCGTTTCCCTAGGCGACCGCGTTGATCGCATCCGTACCAAACCCGGCAGGGGGTAACCGCGGTCCAGGTAACGCCGTCATCGGACCATGCTATTTTTCCCGCATTGCCCACAGCGACAAAGCGGTGGGCGCCGGTGTACTTCGTGGCGCAGCCTTATCGCCAGTTCCACCTGCTCTTTCTCCATTCCTTTCCCTCTTCCTTTGGGTTTAGATGGTTCTGCCTTATTTATAGATAAACTTACATCTTTTTGCAAATTTATACGGTTTTGGGATAATATTCATTATGGATGTATTATGCAAGGGTACATTCAGAAAAATGGTCAAAGGCCCGTAGCAATTCCACAGACGGAACGATTTTCGGCAGGGATCTACAAAGTATGCTAAAGGCTGCTTCCAGGGTGGTCCCCAAAGCCCTATCCCCCACATCCTCAGGTTTACGCCCTCCAGGGCGGGGAATTAACCTCCAAAGGGATTAACGTGGATTGAGGGCCTGTGTCCAAATAACATGAGCTTTACAGAAAGCGATAAATGGAGACGGTAAACTATGGAGGCTTTCTTTATTGCTAGTTCCCTTAAAAGCTTGAGCCTTAAATCCAAGTCCTCTGGATGCTAAAAGTAATCCTTCAAGAGTGGTTCCCCCCCCACAGGTTCATACTACACAAACGTCCCCATCTTTGGTTAAAATTGATGGCTCTGAAGCTGGCAATAATAGCAACTGGTCTGCTCCACATACCATCAAAGTACGCAATAATTTCGTTGCTATATATTGTGACATATCTTTCGTAAAGCCAGGTATTGCAAGCGCCAGGTTGTTCAAAAGAAGTTGCCGTATTAAAAGCGCCATCTGCGAAAAACCACTCAGTTTTCACATCGAGCGTCGTACTCATAATTTTTTTAACCAGTTCTTTCAAGCAAAAAGAAGCTTGAACTAATTCTAGGGGCAGCTCAAAATCTCTTTAATCTGTCCTTGCTTTCATATAAGATATTACTATATGTTAATATAACATAACACATACTTAAAAGCAAGATGGATACCCAAGACGTACCCTGGTCTCATCGGCTTAACGTTACATGTCGGTTCTGAGGGTTTCATAAAATTGCTGGTCGATGTATTTTTTAATCTTATACTGAAGGATGAGTAAGGTTTCTGCCGGGGAATGGAGGGACGCTGGAGTTTCCCCCTCAATACCGGGGAGGAAAAGCCGGTAGACCTCTACCTGGAGGGCCTGGGCGAGTTTCACCATGGTCTTGTCGCTTACCCACATACGGCAGCCCTCAATATCGTTCACGGTCTGGGCGGAGAGGTCCGCGGCTTCTGCCAGTTTCTCCTGGGATAGACCTAAGAGCCTCCTGCGGCTTTTAATATTCAGAGACAGTAGCTTTCGTAATTTCTCCGGTCCTCCATTCATAGTTTTCTTAGGTTCCTCATAAACTAATCGGGCTCAGGGCTGATGTATATATTTTTTATTGGGTTGCCCCCGCAAAGGGATACGGGGAATTTTAATAGGTTAATACGTTTTAGATGCTCCCATTATTGGATCATTGCAGTTTTCTAAAGGTATAATCAAATCCTGCTTGGGTTACCTGGACGTGGAGATATGTTTTTGTACTTCGGTAATCTTCGATGGTGATATACTCAACGCCCCCTAGGGTTTTAATAACCCGTTTATGGACATGACCGGTAAACATGGCATCACAACGGCCTTGCAACAAAGCCATAATTCTTTGCCGCTCTCGTATATCCGTCATTTGCTGTAAGTCCCCCATACCTTCAACAAATAAATTAGTATGGGTAAAAATAAACACATGAGAACGAGCGGTTTTTAATTCCTCTTCAAGCCAGTCAATCTGTTCTTTTCCCATAGATGCATTAGCAGTATCCAGAATCAAAAGAGTGGTGCTGCTGTCCGGGGTATCAATGCGATAAGTAGATGAACCGATGAGTTCTTTCCATACGGACCAATTGCCAAAATAAACATCATGGTTGCCCAGCATCGGGTAACAAGGTACTCCCAAGGTTTGAGCGATTTCGATGAATCTTTGTACTTCTTCCCGTGTTCCGCTCTGGGTAAGGTCTCCGGTGATAACCACAAATTTAATAGTATCATCAATGACCGATGCTAATTTCTCAAGTCCGAAAGCATCCCTGCCTTCAATATGGGTATCGGAAAGTACCAGAAATGCATACGCTTCATCCAGTGAAAGGGCCCTGGTATCTGGAGTAAGAAAATGGAAGGTGTTCCGTTCAAAAAAACGGGCATTCATATCATCCGAACCAAAGAGTCCCATGAGGTCTACGGTACAGGATCCTAATAGTAATAGGATAAGGATCCCTGTAAGATAAACCAGGGGGGTTCTTTTTTGACTTACCAATGTAATAATACACCTCCTCTGTATACAACACCATATATATTAGCCGCGAGGCCGACACTGCCGGTCTGTAATATTACCAATTCGTTTATAAGGGATATCCCTTTTGTTATATTACCATGACTCGTAAGGCCAATCGAATAGGATCCCATATTACCGGATACAAAATCAGTATAATTACCACTGATTATACCGATTCTCAATTGTTCTGTATAAAACACATGCACAAAACCGGATAGGGCTATGATTGGTTCAAATACCGGAGGATCCTGGTTAAAAACGGTAAAACGCAGTGATGGGCCAACAGCAATACCTGCCCACTTTCCTTTAAGTTCAATGGTAGGAAGCAGGCTATGGATACTGGTTGTATAATCAGGTATGCTGTTGTATATATACGCTGCTTTTACATACAAGGGGACAACAGGAACCGGTAAGGCAAAGGCACTGCCGGCAAAGGTATGTATCGTAAACACCGATCCTACCTGCCCCAGGGCAAGGCCGCTTTTTACGGTAAGCCGCTCATTGAATTCCAGGGAACCAAAGCAGGAAATATCCCAGGAATACGTAAAAACCCGGGTATATTCTGGCCTATAGGCAAAACCCAGTTCCGCTTCGGTAATGCGAAGATCAAAACCATAGAGGTTAGGCAGAGAAATGAAGGATAATAAAAAGAGACCACCGATTATTGGGTATGCCCTGGTCTGTTTCCCGGATCCGCGCCGCTGGAAACAGGAACTGGTGAGGTTCATACGCTTAACCCTTCATAGTAATCAAACCGCACTTGTAGGCTATACCCAAATTGAGGGTAACCCGATTTATTCCTGCACTGGCGTCTCTAAAATACACTCCACTATGGGCATAGAGAGAAATACTGCCTTTTAACATGGGAATATACCCGCCTATCTGTACTCCCCCCAACAGTCCCCAAGCCTTACTAGCTATGCCATCATCCATGATATCCTGCATATTTTTAAATGGACCCACATAGAATTCAAATAAGGGTTCTATGGCAACTATTTTTTTATAAGGCCGGATAGAAAAGGTCGGGAATGCAGATAGTACAACAAAACGATCGGTATATTTTTCATCCCCTCCCAAATGAATACCATTTTGGGTAAACCCTTCGTAATCCACGCCTAATCCCAGGGATAAACCGAAAGTGGAGTTGGCATAAACCTGAGCATTGACTTTACCCCCCAGGGCATAACCGGTACCATATCCAATATGAAGCTCCATATAGAGGAGCTTGTGCTTCCAGGTTTCATCAATGAAAGCAGGCCCCAGTAAATCTGTCAGGGTTGAATCGATCTGTATATCCGCAGTATAAGGTTCAATAAGCCACTCACCACCTATATAGGTAGTTGCTTCTATTCTATATTCATAATAGGTGGAACCCTTTCTGAGCAAAGAACCGGAAATAACGCAATCAATTTCATTATCGTCAATGAGTTCTCCAATATCCTCCTCCAGGTCCGTATTCCCACCGGCCAATTCTTCAAACTGCTTCCAGTTTGATGGATCTAGTTCCGTAATAGTAATTTTTTCATTGGAAAGCCTGATCGTTCTGATACCATATTCCAGTTTCTTAATAATATGCTCCGACAGGGATTCATTTTCAGTCTTAAAGAACGTAACCGCCACTCCAATCTCATCCTTCTCAGAAAGAGCAGCTTTAAGTCGCTGTAGGGTAGCTTCAATGGCCCCTTCACTAAGAACAGCTTTAAGCCGTTCCAGGGTAACTTCAATGGCCTCATCAAGGGTGATTACCGGCCTGGCTTCTTTTGAAAATACCAAAGCCGTACTGATACAAAGCAGAAAAATTACCAATACCCTTTTCATCTTTTGGATTATCATAGCTTACAACTCCTGTTAATTATCTAATGCTTACTACATGCTCTGAAAGAGCCGTATTAAATTTACTACCCAGATCAAACCTAATCAGTTCACAAAGTACATTAAAAGCCTTGCTTTCTGTAGGCTGAGCGCTGCCTTTATAAGGCTCATACAATTCGAACAGTACACTATGGTCATTACTATGGACCACCCTAATTCCTATGTTTCCAGAAACATAAAACCCCCTTTTCGGCTTTTGGAGCTTAAAATTAGTAAACTCTATGGTTACCGCATAATCCGCCCTGTTTACACTCCCGTTTACTTCGGTATATCCGCTTCTCGTGATAGATTCATTGATCATTTTCCGGATATCCCGCTCAAGGCTCGTGAAGTCAGAAAACACCCCGGTATAGAAGTGGTTTTCTATGCTTATACTAAAACTTGACCGGGAGGGTCTTATTTCTTTCAATCCCAGCAGATTTACTAAGAAGGAATTCAATCGAACCATTGGTGCCTTGTGTCCATGAAGTTCCCTGGTTGCAAGGTTTATAGCCTCTATCCTCATCTGGTATACATCTCCATCCAGAGGGTTAATGGAACCAGTAATACGTACCTGTGCTCCGAGTTCCTGTCCGGTCTCCAGTCCGGTTCCTTCTTGGGCGTATCCCTGATCATAACGCAGTTGTTCCTCATAAGTGATTCCCAAGTTCTCTTGCTTCCGGTCAACTACTTTCACCTTGGTACTGGTGATAACCGTGGAGACCATTTTGCCGACAATATAATCGGATATCTCCTTTTTATGGGCTTCGGTAAAATCAATCCGTACATTGGAATCAAGAGGCAATTGGTCGATGAGATCATTCACCGAATCTCTAATTGCATCATCCAAGGGTATCACCTGCTCAGTAAACACAAAAACTGCAGGTACCCACAAGAAAATCAACGCTATTACCTTTTTCATCTTACTGTTCCTCAGGTTTTCAGTATTGAAAAACTAAGCTATATTTCAACCACGTGTACTGTCGATACAGACGGCCTTACCCCTTCAGTAGTGAGCAAGACCATCTATAGTCCGCTTATTCCCTAAAGTCCGAGCATTTTATTGATTTGATCGTCCGTCTCCTGGAAGGTTTCCTTTATCACATCCCTGATAGTTTCCTGGAGCGGTTCTAACAAGATGTATCTGGCGACCCATGTTTCATTATTCATCTTATAGGGACCTAAGGACTGGGCGCCTTCTATGGTTTGCTGAACCTTGAGGCCTATCCCCTCATTGAATTCGGCAACCCGCTCGGTTTGACCCCTTGCTTCCTGAGCAGACACAAAATCCTTGGTGATACTTGCTACCTCACTTTGGATGTTTGCCGCCAGGTCCTGCAGGGCGAGGGTTCTTGCCTGACGCAGCGCGTCTGAGGTTCTGGGCAGCTCAGATATTCCCACGCCAATAATGGCCTTATCGCCATTTTGAGCGAGCCATGCGTTGATTTCAGGGGGATATACATTACTATCTCCCCCTTGATATCCACTCGATGAAGCAGTGCTTCCGCTTGGTGGAGCGGTTACACAGCTTCCAAGCCCAAGTAGTGCCAGTACCGCTGAAACCAAAATAACCGTTTTTTTCTGCATTCTTTTAAGCCTCCTAAACTTAAACCTAAAGGACCTAAGTCCAAACATATTATTAACCGTCTATACAGGCGGCTAGTTCCCTAATAGTGTTCTTCTCTAAATAACCTTCAAGATATCGAAAACCTTCACGATACGCCCCGTCAAAGTCAACACGGGATCCTTTGCGTTCTACAGGAATGGTAAATGAATAAAGGACCATTTCTTCCTGATTTATCAGTCTCAATTTCGCACCGATTCGTACAAAAAAACCTGCCGGCAGGGTTTGTTCATATCCGGTGATTTCACCGACAATACGGTAGAGGGGGTCCTGCATAACCATCGTATATCCGTATTTTTCAAGCAATTCACCAAGTTTAAGTTGTACCCTTCTTTCTCTATCCCCTTGAATATGGATATCAAAAGTCAAACGAACACGAAAGTTATGGTATTCGGCGATGATACTTTGGGTAAATTCAAGGATTTTAGCGAATTGACTTATCGAATTCACTATCTCGCCACAAGCGCGGATATCCTCTTCCATTACCTGGGCCAGTAAAAAAGCCTGTCTTATATACCTATACCTGAAGAGCAATTCTGCCTGTTGATTTCCTCGAGTAAGTAAACTGTCAATAAACATCCGATTAACATCAATGCGCTTTTGCCATATTTCCAGGGATTCTTCCTTGTCAATATACCCGACAATAAACCATTCCTTATCCGTTTCATTATACCAGGGTAATGTAAAACGAATCCCCCGGAATTCCGCCATGGAATTAATCCGGGTAACATTTTTTTCTTCGATTTTCCGTGATTCCTGAAGATATTTTCCTTCCATTACCTGGTTATATTGAAGGATTAGATCATTCTCCACCTGGATACTAGTCTTAAAATAGAGGGCGATATCACTCATGGCAGCCGCTTTAGCTTCATTTTCATTGCTTCCTATGCCAAGGGCGCTTATGTATCGACTCTTCGGGTATACCCGATTCGGGTCAGGATACCAGGAAGGTACTGTTGCAGCATACGCGTTGATTAAACTTATGGCTGTGTAACTAAATATCAAAACCCATTTATTTTTCAATTTATCAGCGCCCCTTAATTAAGAATCTTGTTGTATAAGCGGTTATACTTACTGCCTTTTATTTCCGTGGTTATGGAACTTAAAATGATACCGGTTCTTATATCTACGGTTCGAATATTGATTACAATGGAGGCATTAGTACGTTTTGCTAATGTTCCAATTACTACCGCATCAGCACCAACCATTTCCCCAAGACCTACCGCAGTTTTCTCATTTATATACCCGGAAGCATGTAAATCAAGTTCATGCATAAGCTGGTTTATCTGCTGTCGCTCAACCACTTTAACAGCGGGATTCATGTTACTCAAATGGGTGATGGATTCATCCATGAATTGCTTCCCTAACTCACTTACTCTTCCGTCACTATTCAAAAAATCAAGAACCGCCAGGCTGAGATACCCCTTTTCTTGAATCAACTTCGCTAACTGTATCGAAACCGCATCCGGTTGATTTTGGCCGGTTGATCTATCTTGGGTAAAACTCAAAAATACAAGGACCCATAAAAATATTCCCCATAGCACTATTTTCTTCATATATCCATCCACTCCTTTTTTCTTTATAGTATCTTCAAGAAAACTGCTTAGCGGTTATACGAGATAAAATAAGCAAGCAAAATACAACCTTCACTACGCCTATTACATCGTTAAATCGGAGAATCAGAAAATGTAACACCTTCTTTAGTACCTAGAGCGGACTTAGGTTAAGGGAAATATAAATAAGGAAAAGCGTATTTTTTTTGAGCAGGATAATAAATAGTTTTAATACTATTTAACGGGGGGGGGGGGGGGGGGGAGTAAAAACCAAAAATTCGTTTACATCAATCTGTCCTTGGTTTTTTAAAAAATATAACAACGTATAAAACAAAAAAGAACAAACTTATTTTTTTTTAAATAAAAAAAAA
>JAIRNP010000173.1 GCA_031258005.1 Treponema sp. | reverse complement strand
GCGAAAAACTGGGCTGATGCGACTGCGGGAGCCGCTAAAGTGCTGGCTGCGGTGGGAGAGATTGAGAAACTCCTGGATGCTCAGCGGGCGAAGGACACGGATGTAGCCCTGAGCAAGGCTAAAGAACGGTTGGACTGGGCCACCTCAATTGGGGCCAAGACCCTTTTCCCCGAACCTTACACCCAAGCCAGTACTGGGTACAACGATGCGGTCAAGGCCAAGACCCTTAAAAATTGGGACCAAGTGCTTTCTGGGGTCAATAGGGTCCTCGCTGCAGTAGCGGAAATTGATGCCCTTAATCAGGCCGCTCAGATGCGTAAAGCCCAAGAAGCGGATCGGAGCATTGCTGCGGCTAAAGAACGGTTGGACTGGGCGGCATCGATTGGGGCGGATACCCAATTCCGAGATACTTTTATGGAGGCGGAAGATGCCTATAAACAGGCACTCAATAAACGCCTTGCAGATGATTTAGACGGCGCCATAGCTGCGGCAGAGCAGGTAAGCAGGGCGATTGCCCGGATCGATCTCTGGAAACGAGAGGACGCCAATGGAGCCATTGTTGTAGCCAAAGAACGGCTCGACTGGGCTACAGCAATTAACGCGGAAACCAACTTTCCTGATGCTTATGGGGGGGCTAAAGCTGCCTTTGCTGAAGCAGTGCAGGCCCGAAGCGTACAGGATTGGGAAAAGACCCTGGCTGCCGCAAACAGGGTGCTGGATCTCCTTGCACCGGTGCATGAAATCTTTCCATTGCCGGCTCAATATCGGATACGGACCTGGTTGGATGAGCGGGATTGTCTTTGGAATATAGCCGGATACCCCTGGGTATATAACGATCCCTCTCAATGGATCCGGCTCTATGAGGCGAACCAGTCGAAATTGCCGAATGTAAGTGATCCTAATCTCGTGCTTCCTGATATCATACTGGATATTCCCAGTATACAAGGAGAGATCCGGGAAGGACTTTGGGATGAGAACCGTTCTTATGAATCTCTGCCATGAAGAGGGTATGCAAGGTATAGTTCGAGGGTGCAGTTTAGGGTATCTCGCTTTCAGACCTGAAGCCGGGTTTGCCGGAAGAGAGCCGGCCGGTCCTTGAGCCGCGCCCGGGATAGAAGCGGAAATCCCGCAGGCTTCAGCGGGCGGTTAATTACAGGGGGATATTTTCCTTAAAATACACATCCAGAGGAATTTCCATTGTACGGGGTATCTGTTGCTCCAGCACGATGTGGCGGTACAGATTCAGCAGGGCCAGCCGGCCCTGTTCTTCAGGCCGCTGGGAGATTATCGCGTCTATCTCCCCGTCTCGGAGCAGTTCCCGGTTCTTGGGGATAAGATCGTAACCCACCAGGACAAAGGGGTGCTTTCTTTTCTGCCTTTTTGCGGCTTCTGCCACCCGGTGAGCCATACAATTGGTGATAAAAATCCCCCCCAGATCGGGATTGTCCTGTAAGAAAAGGGCAATTTCATCCACTGATATTTCAACTCCCTTATAGCCGGAATACTCCTGTACCACCGTGGGAAAGCCCTGTTCCCCGGTGTACCGTAAAAAACCGTCCCTGCGCCGGGTGATGTGGTAGTCCTCCCCGTGGGCATCCAGCACCGCCAGCGGTTTTCTTACCTTGCTACCGGTCAAAAGGTGCATGAGCCTCCCCGCCAGATACCCCCCACGGAACGAATCCTGGCCAATGGCACAGAGGGGTTGAGTTTCGGGAAGGTCCGCATCAAAAAAAATATAGGGAATCTTTTTTTCATGGATGGTGTCAATCAATAGTTTGGTTTTTTGAGGTATGATGGGCGATAAAAGAATCCCATCGAAGGGTTCCGCCAACAAGACCCCAGAGGCCTTACGAAATTCCCTGGGACGGTAACGGTCAAATTCGATGATTTCCATTTCTACCCCCAGGGGAGCCATCTCTTTGAGGCCCTCCCGGATCCCCTCCAGGACTTGGTCCCAATAACCGGCATCCTGATCCCTGCGGGGTAGGAAGGCGCAGAACCGGTATGCCCGATTTCGTTTGAGCCGTCGAGCTATGGGGTTGGGGGTAAACTGATATTGGGCAATGAGAGCTTCAATTCTCGCCCTGGTCTCCGCTGACACCCGGCCCCGGCGATACATAACCCGGTCCACGGTTCCGATGGAGACCTGGGCCAACTCCGCAATTTCTTTAACCGTCATGGATTGTAACCTGTAAACATAATCGACCTTATGGTATGGCGAAATAAACCGGCTGTCAAGTTTACCCCTTGCATGGTTTTAAAAGGTAACTCTCCCAGGATTAGCCGCTACCTGACCACAACGAGGGTTCCCCGCTCTTTTGGGTCAATACTACTGCTTTGTTTTTTGAGAGGGGGAGGTATCTCCGTTGCCGGCCTCTCGTTCCCGCCGATGCCCTGGTAAAAACCCCTTGTTTTCGCTGATGAAATGTACTATTTTGTATAAAAATAAGGCTTTTTCAAAATCCGAACTGGTGAAAAAGCCGCACATGATAAAGCCCTGCAGTATCTTGCTTTATCTTTCTCAAATTAAGGCAGACAGGTATGTGATTAGAGATGAAGCAGTATAAAAAGAATGGAAAGCTAAAATGGGCCTTGGTGCTCTCCGGCGGCGGGGCTAAAGGGCTTGCCCATGTGGGAATTTTGAAAGCCCTCGCGGATCGGGGCTTCCCGGAACCTTCCCTCGTGGTAGGTACCTCTATGGGGGCCATTGTGGGAGGACTCTATGCCTGCGGTATAAGTCCTGCAGAGCTTATTCGGTTTATGCTGGAAAAATTCGATATCACCACCTACCTGGATAGTTTCGTGTTTAAGTTAAACGGTCCGGTAGGCAAGGTTTTTCAAACCGGTCAGATGCTGGGAAATTTCGCCACCCGCCGCGGGGTTGATTCAGGGCAGGGTCTCCTCAAACTTTTTGAAGAGCTTACCCAGGGGAAGACCTTCGCAGAAACGAAGATCCCCTTCCGTTGCAATGCGGTAGACCTTGTTTCAGGTAAAGAGCTGGTGTTTAGTTCTGGGTCCGTGGCACGAGCCATCCGGGCTTCGATGTCCTTTCCCGCTTTTTTTAACCCTTGGTTGAAGAGCAGGAAGGTTCGGTATCCCAATGTCTCGTGGATGGGGGTTTGGCAGACAATATGCCGGTGTATATTGCCCGGAACGCGGGTTTCAGGCGGGTTTTGGCAGTAGATGTGTACCATTTTAGGACCGTACCGGTTTCGGACCTGAAAACCGGACCTCATATCGTGTATCGAGCTATTGAAGTGGTCATTAATATGATGGAGCGGAAGCAGGGGGCCCCGGCGGATCTTACGCTCTATACCGCAGACCAAGCGAGTCCTTTTAACTTTTTCAGGAAAAAAGAACTCATCGAACTGGGGGAACAGGCGGTCCGGGCCAGGGAGTCCCAGATTCAGGCCTTTTTTTCCGGTAGCCGGCAGTGGATATCCGGTAAGTGAAACTAATTGGCAGTATATGACAGGAATGAAGGCAGCATGGTCATGCCCACGGGAGGACAAGATGAATCGACTGCATGAGAGTATCGAAACCTTGGTTAATTCATACCGGTCGTATGGGCTGGTGAATCATACAGGAGGGGCAAATCTTCCCAGCCGGGAGAGCATTGAAGACATACTCCGGGGCCTGGATGAACTCATCTTTCCCGGATTTCGGGAGAATGAAGGGCTGGATCATAATAACCTGCACTTAATTGCCGCGGAAAAATCCTACCATATTGCCCGGGAACTGGTCCGGGAGGTGGAAAAGAGCATTATTTTTGCTTCCCGAATCGGTTACCGGGATTTATCCTGCGGTTATGCGGGCTGCCATGCAGTAGCGGAACTCATGGTAGACGACTTTTTTGAAGAACTCCCCAAAATACGGGCTGCCCTGGCCCTAGACATGCAAGCCTCCTTTAAAGGGGATCCCGCCGCAAAGAGCATTGAAGAGGTGATCCTTTCCTACCCTGGTTTTGACGCCATTACCGTACACCGGCTTGCCCATTTCTTCTGGAACCGGCAGATACCCCTCATCCCCCGGATGATGAGCGAACTGGTCCACGGCCGTACCGGTATTGATATCCACCCCGGGGCGACCATTGGGGAATCCTTTTTCATCGACCACGGCACCGGGGTAGTCATTGGGGAAACCACGGTGATCGGCAGGAACGTCAAATTGTACCAGGGGGTTACGTTGGGGGCGCTCTCGGTCAAAAAAGAAGAGGCCAACCGGAAACGGCATCCTACCATCGAAGACAATGTAACCATTTATTCCGGGGCAACTATCCTGGGAGGGGAAACCGTCATTGGCCGGGGCTGCATCATCGGGGGTAATGTGTGGATCACCTCGTCCGTACCGCCGGATACGATGGTCTACGTCAAAACCGGCCAGGAGATGATTTGTTTAACCTAACACGCAAAAGCTATGGGCCTAGGATTGGTACAGGCTCATTAATGTTTTATACTTACCATTATGAAGAAAATAAACAGAAGACAGGGGTTCGGCCCCCTATCCTTGCTCTGGTTCTTGGGCAGCCTGCTTATCCCCGGATGTGCCGGTACGCCAAAGCCCGATGCTTCCCCAGTCAAAGCGCCTCGCTTCCTCAGTCATACAGAACAGCGGATCCTTCCCCTCTATCCTGACCAGGCGGAAAAAAGTCCCCGGATGACCTTGAATATAACCATATTGGAGGGTTCCGGTTCTCAGGGGCAGTTTATCCAGGACTTTTTATATGATGGCCTTAGCCCCCAGGCATATACCGAGCGGCTCATTACCCAGTATGCAGATCAGTATTTCGCCATGAAGAACGATCCCGCTCTCTTCGATGAGCATAGGGATCAATTTCTTGAGTCCCTGAATTGGGAGTATGCCGAAACCTGGGAGGCCGGCTCCCCGTGGCCCCAGGTTCTGGTGATAAGCCGGAACCTGGAATATTACCTGGGAGGCGCTCACGGTATGCGGGAAAAGCACTATTTTGTCATTCTCCAGGATACCCATAGGATGCAGGCCCTGACGCCGGCAGACCTTATAGAACCGGATTCCTGGTCTCGCCTGGAAGAGCTTGTCGTCCAGGCATTGCGGATAGAGGCGAACCTTGAACCGGACGAACCCCTTTCCCAGGGGGGCTTTTTTCAGGACGAGGTGGAGATACCGGACAATTTCTTCCTCACTCCTCAAGGATTGGGTTTCCACTGGAATCCCTATGAAATAGCCCCTTATGTGATGGGTTCTATGGAGGTGCTGCTCCCGTATGAGCAGATACAGGATATGCTTAAACCGGCAATCCCTATAGACTTTTAAGGTTCAAGGAACCATAAACTGGGCTAACCTGCGGCCCTGGAGCTTTAAAAAACAAAAGACCGGTGAGACAACCCTGCTTGTCTCACCGGTCTTGTAATTTCTCGTCAACGAGCCCAAGGTTCGAACCTTGGGTTCGACGGAATCCACGAATGAACGCTCATTTCAGCGAATTATTCGGCGGGATGCCAAGGGAGTACTCGGTGCCGAATCAATCCGTAATTTTGCCCAGGCCGTGAGGAAGATCATGCAGGACGCCTGCGGGCAGGGCCAGCGCATATAAATTTATAATTTCTTATGGGATAAGGAGTTAGATCATACAAGTTGTTTTGCCTACGGTTTTGTAATTCCTTGTAGTATAAATAGATACAATTTTATATGCGCTGGCTCTGGGCTCATCTCGTGTCGATCTGGTATAAGCCGCTCACCAGTGATAGACTGAATTAATTTTGTTTATACGAGGGAGGAGGAATATGTACGGTATCATGTTTCTGGTGATGTTCTTGATCCTGATGACCAGTATCGGCATCTGGGGAATGAAAAAAACGAAAACCTTGGGGGATTTCTTCCTGGGAGGCAGAACCATGGGCCCCTGGGTTTCGGCAGTGGCCTACGGAACCTCCTATTTTTCTGCGGTCCTGTTTATCGGTTTTGCCGGGACCCAGGGTTGGCAGTTCGGCCTTAACGCCCTTTGGATTGCCCTGGGAAACGGCCTTATCGGCGCGCTGGCGGCGTGGGTGGTTCTGGCCCGCCGTACCCGGAGAATGACCCAGAACCTAGACACCATGACCATGCCCGCGTACCTTCAGGAACGGTACGGAGCCAAACACTTAAAGCCCCTGGCGGCATCGGTGATCTTTTTCTTCTTGCTCCCCTACTCTGCTTCGGTGTTCAAAGGGTTGGGGCACCTGTTTGAAGCGGTGTTTCACATCCCCTACGATATGGCGCTGCTCATTATGATCGCCTTTACCGGGGTTTACCTGATCCTAGGGGGCTACTTTGCCATAGCCATTACCGATTTTATCCAGGGTATGGTCATGTTCTTTGGGGCCATAGCCATGGTAGTGGTCTTGACCGCTCAGGAAGGGGGTCTCCTGGAGATCCTGGGGAAAGTGCGAGCCCAGTACCCCCTGCATATTCCTTTGGAACAGCAGCCCTCTGCCCTTACTATCCTGTCCCTGGTGTTTATGACGAGCTTTGGTACCTGGGGCTTGCCTCAAATGACCCAGAAATTCTACGCCATAAAGAACGAACGGGTTATTCCTAAGGCGGCGGCGGTTACGACGGTTTTTGCGCTGGTCATCGGGTTTGCCGCATACCTCACCGGTATCTTTGCCCATGCTTTTTTCACCGCTGAAAGCGTGCCTAAAAACGCTGCCGGAGGGATCCTGTACGATTCGATTGTGCCGACCCTGCTCACCGAACATTTACCGGAAGTACTCATGGCCTTGATCCTGCTCTTGGTCCTCTCCGCCTCCATGTCCACCCTTTCGTCTTTGGTATTGGTATCTTCGTCTTCAGTGGCTATTGATCTGTATCCTTCTCAGGTGAGCCCAAAAACCGGTAAAGATCGGTCTGTGGGTATGATGCGTTTTCTTTCTGCGCTTTTTGTGCTGATTTCGTATTTCATATCCCGGTTTCAGTTCAACTTTATCGTAACCCTCATGTCCCTCAGTTGGGGGGCGGTTTCAGGAGCCTTTGCCGCTCCCTATATCTACGGCCTCTATTGGAGGAGAGCCACCAAGGCCGGGGCTTATGCAGGGCTTTTGTCGGGCCTGGCAACTGAAATCAGCCTGTTTTTCATCCTGGGCGCGGCCAATTCACCCTTAGCCGCCTCCTTCGCCATCCTGGTGCCTTTCATCGTGGTGCCGGTAGTTTCCCGCGGTACCAAAGCCCCTCCCGAATCCTTAGTGGATCTGGCTTTTGTCGGTTTATCCCCTACCCGAAAGTTCACTCGAACTGAAGTTCGCTCGAACTGAAGTCCACTCGAACTAAACTGAAGGTATGTAACCTGAGATACGACAAAAGAACAAGTAAGAGGACGAGCCGATTACAAACCATAGATTATAAGAAGTAAGAGAAAAGAGAGGAAAAATGGAACATATTGTATTAGGAGATGAGGCAGTTGCCTTGGGGGCCATCCATGCCGGGGTAAGCGCCTCTTACGGTTATCCTGGAACCCCCTCCACGGAGATCATGGAATACCTCCTGGACGGGTATGCCCAAGGGGGGCCCATAGCCCGGTGGTGTACCAATGAAAAAACCGCCCTGGAAGCGGCCTTGGGAGTATCTCTCGTAGGCCGCCGTTCTCTGGTTACCATGAAGCATGTGGGGCTTAACGTGGCTTCGGATCCCTTCATCAACGGCAGTCTTCTCGGGATAAAGGGAGGCTTGGTGATTGCCGTGGCAGATGATCCGGGGATGCACAGTTCCCAGAATGAGCAGGATTCCCGGTTTTATGCGGATTTTGCCCTGGCTCCCTGTATGGAACCCCGGAACCAGCAGGAAGCCTATGAGATGACCCGGGAAGCCTTCGAAGTTTCTGAGCGGTTTCAGGTTCCGGTCCTGCTTCGGTTGACTACCCGGCTGTCCCATGCCCGTGCCGGGGTGTCGGTAGGATCCGTACAAGGGCAAAACCCCCTATCCAAAGCAGCGGACAGGACCCAGTGGATGCTCCTTCCAGGCTTTGCCCGCAGAAACTATGCCGCCCTTATCGAAAAGCAAGGGGATATCCTGGCCTGGTCCACAGACCACCCGCAGAATACCTTGGAACTGGAGGGCCGGGATCGGTCCTGGGGAATCATCACCGCAGGCTTAGGGGGAAACTATTACGAAGAAAACCTGGAAGACTTGGTCCGTTTCCACCAGGGGAAGCTGCCGGCCCGGCTCCACATCGGCGTGTATCCCGTTCCAGCGGCTTTGATCCAAAGGCTTTGCCAAGAGGCCCGGCAGGTCCTGGTCATCGAGGAAGGCCAGCCCTTCATCGAAGCCAAGCTCCGGGGCCTTTTGCCCACTGCCTGCAGCATTTCCGGGAAACTGGACGGAGCGCTTCCCCGGACCGGAGAATTGGACCCGGATCGGGTACGGCACAGCCTTGGTCTCCCCCCTCGTCCTAGTGTTTTATCCGGTGGGCTTACCATTCCTCCTCTGCCGAACCGTCCGCCTCAACTTTGCCAGGGCTGTCCCCACGGGGATAGTTATGAAACCATTAAGCAGGCCCTGGAGGGCTTAGAAAACACCGTGGTTACTGCGGATATCGGCTGCTATTCCCTAGGGGCCATGCCGCCCTATGGGGTGCCGGAATCCATTGTGTGCATGGGCGCGTCGGTAGGTATGGCCAAAGGCGCTGCGGATGCGGGTATCTGCCATGTGGTGGGGATTATCGGGGATTCCACCTTTCTGCATTCGGGGATCACCGGTCTCATTGATGCGGTGGCCGCTCATACCCCCATGACCCTGGTCATTCTGGACAATGCTATTGTGGCCATGACGGGCTGTCAGGAAACCATGATTCCCTCGATGAAACTCCGGGATCTCATTCGGGGGCTGGGGGTTCCTGAAGAACATCTTATCGAACTGGACGCGAAAAAGCCCCTCATCTCGCAGAATGCCCAGCGCCTTCGAGGGGAAATCACCTATCCCGGTCTTTCGGTGGTGATTTTCAGGCGGGAATGCCTGGAAGCGGCAAGAAGACGGAAGAAAAAGGGGTAAAGCAGGAGAGAAAAAACCGGATTTCTCGGATGGATACAGCGGTTGACGCGTATGTTCGCAAGGGTTTATTCGGAAGTTGCGGATCCTCCCTTTTCCCGGTATACTTTATTCATGGACTTGGAGGTATTACCCCCTACCGACGATTGGGTCTTCAAACTCCTCTTTGGAGACGAGCGAAACCGGCATATCCTCGTCCGGTTCCTGAGTTCCTTCGTGGAACTCCCCCCGGAAGAATACGAGGGACTTAGGTTTCTCAACCCCTATCTGAAGCCCGAAGCCGGGGAGGACAAGCTGGGTATCTTGGACGTGAAGCTCAAGACCAAGGGGGGGAAGCTCATCAATCTGGAGATTCAGGTACACCCGGTAAAACACCTTGGGAAGCGGCTTGCCTTTTATCTGGCTAAACTTATCGTGGAGCAGATAGGGAAGGGGGAAGTATACGGGGTGATACAGCCGGTGGTGTGCATCTGCATAGCCGATTACGATATATTTTCCGGGGACAGGGGGTATATGAGTCATTTTCAATTTTGCAAACGGCAGGACGGACGGTGGCTGGGGGAGGTACCGATGGAACTGTACACGATAGAGTTACGGAAAGCGCCTGAGGTGGAGGACGGGAGTGAGGCATGGGAGTGGGTACAATTTTTACGGGGGAGAAGGAAGGAGGAGTTTGAGATGCTAGCGGAACGGAATCGGGATATACGGGAAGCGGTGGATAGCTTGTATGAGATCAGTTTGGACGAAGAAGCCCGTGAGGTATACGAGATGCGGCAGAAGGCGTGGCGGGATCGGATGAGCCAATTTGCGGGGTACTATGAGGAGGGGTTGGAGAAAGGCCGGGAAGAAGGCCGGGAAGAAGGCCGGGAAGAAGGGCTGGAGAAAGGCCGGGAGGAAGGACTGGAAAAAGGCCTGCGGAGAGGCCTAGAGAAAGGGCGGGAAGAAGGGCTGGAACAGACCGCCCGTAATCTCAAGCTCATGGGGATACCCCTCGCCCAGATCGCCCAAGGCACGGGCTTGAGCGAAGACCGGATTAAGGCTCTGTAAAACCAGGATGGGGAAACAGGCCATGGGAGGGTCTTTCCAGGACGCCTATAAAAGCGGATAGGGCGGGAAAAAACCGGGATTGCCCGAATAGCTGGGGATGGATGCCGAGGGTAGTAGAGCACTTCCCAGAAATTGAGGTTCAATTCCTGGGAAGGGGCGGTTAATTTCCAGAGGCCACCGTGCCGATGCGTTTTACTGCGCCGCCGATAAGGGTTACCCGTCCGTCGGTCTGAGGAAGCAAGGGCAGGTCTTGGGCGTAGATGTAGTCTATTATGGCAATCGTTACCGGAACCCTGGTGGCCTTCTCGGATTGGCCCTGTTCCAGGAATATCCAGTACCCGTCATTGCCGGCCACGATATAGGAACTGGTGGCAATCCGGTAGTTCCGGTTGGGATCCAGGGGTTCCCCGCGGATGGTTAAGCCGCTGAGCAGGGCATCGCTGTTATCCCGTCCGGTGTAGTCCAGGGTATAGCGGACTTCTTTTGATACCATGCCCCAGGCGCCGGTACCGCTGCCGCCTCCCCCGCCATGCCTGACTTTTGAAGCAAAGTCAAAGAGTTCCTGTACTGCCGAACCTTTCAGCGTGAGCAGGGTGAGTTGGTCCTCGTTATAGGGAAGGATCCCCTTGATAGTCCCCACGGTGATGTCCCCTTTGGGAATTGCGCCGGTGATGATCCCGCCGTTGAGATAGACAAAATCAATGGGTTCATTAAGGACTTCCCGGACATACCAGGCAGAACCATCGCTGACCAGGTCTCCCAGGGCGGTCTCTTTCTTGCGGCTCAGCCGGTCCCCGTTATCCTGATCTTCGTTGATAAAGCGTTCTGCCGCTTCGCCGATCTTAAAGTTTGGATTATCTCGATCCAGCGCGGGCTTGGCCTTGGTTTCGGCATCGACCCGTTCACTGAAGGGGGAGTCTCCCTTGCCATTGACGGCAACGACCCAGACATAGTAGACAAGGCCGTTGCTGATGTTACGCTGGATCACGGCCTGCATATTTTGCCCGTTAGTGGTGAGGTCCAGGTCTGAGTCGGGAACCGGCTCTGCCGGGGGGTTTTCTTCGGTACTGTAGTAGATCCGGTAGGATTTTGCCCAGCGTACCCCCTTCCAGGTGAGGGTGAGCCGTTTATCCCCGCCAACCAGGGTAAGGACCGGCGCGTGAGGCGGAGCAGTGGCCCCCTCAGGGGCAGCACTTGCCGGACCGGAAAAGGGCGAGCGCCCTGCGGAATTGACCCCCCGGACCCAGAGGTAATAGGTCTGGCCGTTGGTCAAGCCGGAGATAGTCGTTGCGGTCTCGCCGCTTACGGCTACCAGCCCTTGGTTTGCCTCAGGGGATAGGGTGGGCAGGTCTTCTGGAGGGGGGGTGGGGCTGGCGCTGTAGTACACCTCGTAGGACGCGGCGTTTACCCCCGCGTCCCAGGTAAGGTCCAGGACCTCATCCCATGGGGTAAGGACCGGAATTGGGGGATCGGTCCACGAGGGAGGGGGAATCGGGGTACCCGTACCGGGTTCGCTAAAGTCGGATGTACCGTGTTCATAGACCGCCTTGGCCCAGACGAAGTATGCTTGCCCGTTGGTAAGATCGGTGATGATCGCTTTAACCAGGTTGGTTTCGTTGACCTCGATCGGGTACCAGCGTTGAGCCGCGCTAGAGTCATTCGCCCTATGGTAATACACCTCGTAGCCCGTGGCCGTAACCGCCTTGGTCCAGCGCAGTTCCAGTTGGGCATCCCCGGCTATCACCGAGATTTCCGGCGGGGGCTTAGGGATAGCCCCGGTATCATCCGGGTTGGTCATATCGCTTATGTCGCAGTTGCTTAAAGCCAAAGCCAGGAACAAGGCGATCCAAAGGGGGGTGCGTGTTTTTCGTGCATCCATAACAATCTTCTCCTATAAAAATGTATAACCTAAGGATAAAAACACCCTTAGTATTGCAGCGTACAGGACAAGGTATAGGTACGCCCTGCCTGGGGCGCGTTTTGCCGGATTTCATAGTAGGTATCCAGGAGATTCTCGATACCCGCAGATACGGTGATACGGGGGGCAAAGTCCACCGTGAGTTTCAGGTGCACAAGCCAATAGCTATCCAGGGTTTCCTTACCCACTGCATCTATATACCGCTCATCCAGATATTCCAGCCGAGGTAACAGGGTCAGCAGGGGAGGCAGATGAAACTCCATATACAGGTTGGCGCTCTTTTCCGGGTAATAGGGCAGGCTCACTATCTGGGATTCACTGTGGTTGATGGTATAGCCGCTGAGAGAAAAGGAAGCTCCCCCGCTCATATATTCGTTGAGATAAAGCTCCCCGGTCAGTTCCAGACCGTATAGGCTCGTCTCATCCAGGTTGCGGGAAAAATCCACCGCCAGGTAGGACGCTTTGGGATTGGCAACCGGTACGGTAACGATCTTCCCCTTGAGCCGGCTGTAATACAGGGCGCTGTTCACCGTGAGCCTGTCCCAGAAGATCCCCCGGTACCCCAGTTCAAAGTGGTGCGCGGTTTCCGGACCCAGGAGGGGGTTGGGCAAGACCCGTCCCATCCGGGTGGAATAGCGCTGAAACATCGTGGGGAACCGGTTCTTCCGGGCATAGGTGAGCCGGACCTGATGGCGTGGGGTGAAGTCATAGAACAGGCCCGCCTGGGCGTTCAAGAGGAGCATCTTCCGGGACTTCACCACATACCAGGATTCCCCCAGTTCCTGCATCAAGCGGTTGGTAACCCCGTCAAACACCTGGGGAACCAGGAGATCAAAACCAAGGCCCCCGGAAGCCCGGAGTTTGGGGAGCCTGGGGAGGGTAACCACATACTCCGTACCAAAAGACACGGTGTCTTCGCTGATATGCACATCCTGGGTTTCCCCGTGGATGCCGATGTGGTCTTCCCGTTTGACGATCAGGGCTGCGGAGAACTGGTTCCAGGCATTGATGGTCCAGGTTCCTTCCAGGCGTCCTCCGGTGGAATACTCGTCATAGTCGGAATGGGCGTTGTGAACCCCGTGCTCAAAGGCCGCCCAGTTGAAGTATTCGTCCAGGCGGTTGTCGTACTTGTCGTAATAGACCACGGCTTTGAGGGTAAGCGGATCCCGGTCAAAGACCCCGTTCAGGGAAAGGCTCCAGCGTTTCCACAGGGGCCAGTCCCAGATGTAAATGTCCCGAGTGTTCACGTCCGGCGGGGAAATACCCTTGTCCGAGTCCTGATACAGGCCGGTAAGCCAGATGTCGAGGAAGTCCGCCGGGGTAATCCCGCCAAGGAGGGTGAGCTTCATGTCCGTGGAATCGGACCAGAGCCGGTTTCCCTCCTCCTGGGGGTTTCCACGGGTAGGCTCAAAGTCTGCGGAGAGCCGGTAGTGGTCGATCCCCCGGTACTGGAACACGGTCTTGCCGTAAACCCGCTCCCCCTTGCCTCCCGCGCTGAGTACATGGGCGGCCCTGTTAAAGGCCCCGGTATCGTCCAAGTCCACGCTGGTTTTAAGGGAGAGTTCCAGGGGGTCCTGGGGCTTAGCGGTCTGCAGGAGCACCGCGCCTCCCAGGGTGTTGGCCCCCAGGAGGGGGGAGGAGTAGCCTTTCTGAATGGTGATGCTCTCCAGGTCTCCGGTGAGGTACCGGGCCGCGTCCCCTTCACCCCGGTAGGTGTTGGCCACCACGATACCGTCCACGAAAATGGGGACGCTATCCGGGCCAAAGCCCCGAACCGTGAAGTTGGAATCGTTCCGCCTGCCGCCGCCGGAAAGAAGCACCCCCGGAACCTGGCGTACCGCTTCCCAGAGGTCCTGGGCATCGTAGCGTTCCAGTTCCTCCTGGGTGATATGCTCCGGGCTGTCCCGGTCCGCGCTTACGTCGGCTTCCGGCAGGGTATACACGGGTAAATCCTCCCCGGTTTCTTCTGGAGCGGCTTCTGCGGCGGTTTCCCCGGTGTCCGGGGTTTGGGGAAAGAGCATGCCCGGGAGTCCTCCTAAGAGAACCATAAGTGCCAGACACGGCCCTTTGAAACAATTATTTAACATAGATGTCGTTTATCCTGGTAACCCGGGGCTTGTCCGGCTTGAGGTATTGATCCGGGTGCAGGGGCAGGTCGAGCTGGTAGATATATTCCACTATCGGCTCCCAGGCGGGCAGGTCGTACTTCACCCGGTTGCCCGTATCTGCGGCGTCCAGGAAGACCACGTAGCCGTCGTCGCTTACATCGGCCAGGTAGTTTAGGGTGCAGAGCCGGTAAGTCCGGTTCATGTCCACCGGCTGACCGTGGATTTTAAGGCTCCCCGGCTGAATCACCCCCTTCTTGTGGTCTGCGGTGGGGCCGTAGTCTATGGTGTATGACACCTCTTCCGAGACCACCCCCCATGCGCCGGTGGGGTGGCCCCCTTTGCCGTCGTGGTGAACCGCGGCCGCCGCGTCGAAAAGCTCGATGATCTGGGAGGCGGTGAGGGTGATAAGGGTGAAGGACTGGTGAATCCCCACGGGGGAATCGGAGTTGACAATGCCCTTGATGGTTCCCACGGTAACCGTCCCTTTTTGCAGGGGGCCGCCCCGAGTGTAGCGGCCCGGGAAGAACACGAAGTCGAAATCCCCGTAGGCATCCCGGTTCTCCCGGAGGTACCAGTTCACGCCGTCCACAAAGAGGTTGGCCAGGGCGGTTTCCTTTTTCTGGGTCAACCGGTCGCTGTTCCCTTCTTCGTAAAAGATAAACTCCTCTGCGGCGCTGCCAATCACGAAGCTGTTGTTGGACTTGTCGATGGGGGCTTTGGGCTTGGGTGTCCCGGTGAGGGGAGCGCTGTAGGCTGAATCCCCTTGGGTGTTGTGGGCCTTGACCCAGACCGTATAGGTCTTGCCGTTTTCCAGCTTGCTTATGACCGCGCCCAGGGTTTTACCGGAGCTGGACAGAGCGAGGTTGGTGTCAGACACCGGTTCCTCCGGCGGAACCGTCCCTTCGCTGCAATAGACCGTGTAGGTCTTGGCCCAGGTAACGGCCGTCCAGGAGAGGGTGAGTTTCCGGTCTCCCCCGATGATCTGGTTCAGCACCGGCTGGGCCGGCGGGGCCGTGGCTCCTTGGGGGCTTCCCTGGGCAGGGGTGGAAAAGGCCGAGCGCCCGGCGGTATTGACCGCCCGAACCCAGAGGTAGTAGACCGCCACGTTGGAGAGGCCCTGGATCAGGGTTCCTTGGGCTGCGGTTTCATCGGAAGCAGCCACGGCGGAGACCAAGCCCTGTTCCGGTTCCGGGGGCAGGTTGGTAAGCCCTGGATTCGGCGGGGTGGGGCTGGTACTGTAGTACACGTCATAGGAAGCCGCGCCTTCCACTGAGGGCCAACTAATATCCAGTTCCTCGTCCCCATTCACCAGGGTAAGGGTGAAGTCCCCGGGGAGGACCGGCGGGGGCAGGGGAGTCGCGGTTTGGATCGGGCTGTAGTCCGAGAGGCCGTGAGGGTAGACCGCGCGGACCCATACATAGTAGGGGGTTCCGTTCTCCAAACCCGTGATCCGGGCCTCCACCCGGCGGGACTCGTTGACCTCGATCTGGGGCCAGACCCCGGCCTGGGAAGGGTCAAAATTCGTGCCATAGACGAGTTCGTAGGACGTGGCGGTTTCGATCTTGGTCCAGACCACCTCGATCTGGCCGTCTCCTGCCAGGAGGGAGATCTCCGGCGGGGGCTTGGGGATGGCCCCGGTATCGTCGGGGTTGATGAGGTCTTGCAGATCCCCGCAGGCGTTTAGCAGGAACAGGAAGACCAGCGTAATCAGGAGGGGGGAAGCCTCCATGTGCGAAACTTTAAGAATATTTAACCGCAAAGTCGAATCGAACCTTCGGTTCGCAGGCGAAGAAGGTTTTAGAAGAAAATCCCCCTTTTCCCTTTCCTTTTTCGACTTTTTCGACTTCGTGGTTGCTATTTTATTGGTAAAGTATACGCATATGGGTTGAGAATCCCCCGGACCCCCTAATAAACCGTGCAATAGGCGTTTCATCATGATAATCCTCCTGCTCAGGGCCGGTCGTTCAGGCTGTAGATGAGGGCCGCCAAGTCGCTCCAGTTGGAGGCTCCCTTATATGCCTCTACACTGGTGTCGAGGACGTAGATCTTCAGGTCTGCGTGGTGGTACTGAAAAGCCGAGGCCCCCAGAGAGGGGGGGCTTGAGGCCAGGCACACCAGGTCCTTCAGATTGGAGCAGGAGGAAAAGGCTCCACCGCCGATGGTTGCAAGCGATGCCGGGAGGATGATACCGGTGATGCCGGTGTTCCCGCGAAAACACGAACCCGCAATTTCCCGGATCCCTTCGGGGAGGCTCACCTCTCCGGTTGCCCCAGGATAGGCCCGCAAGACCCCGTTGATGACGAGCAGGGGGCTGGGTTCCGCGTTCCCTACTTTGAACTGGATGTCCCGGCAGTAGGCAAAGGTTAGATAGTCAATCTGGGATACCAGGGATTCGGGGATCTCCGCCAGGGTGAGGCCGGCGCAGCCCTGAAACGCGCTTTGTCCCAGGGAGCTAAGGCTTGCGGGGAGCTGGAGGGTTTTGATCCCGCAGTTTTGGAACGCGCCATAGGCAATGGTTTCAAGCCGGGTGAGGCTTCCTATATCGGGGTCGAAATTCGAGCAGTCGTTAAACGCGCTATGTCCAATGGTTTTGATCGTTGCCGGGAGTTCCAGGCTCCTCAGGCTTGCGCAATAGCCGAATGTCGAGGACCCGATGCTTTCTATATCCTTGGGCAGGTTCACCGATTCCAGGGCGGTACATTGGTAAAACATAAAGTCAGGGACGGTTTTGTCCGGCAAGGCCCCCGGGAGGATCGCCTGTTCAAGGCTGGAGCAACCCTGAAACGCCCGTTCCCCCAGGCTTTCCAGGGTGAGGCCGGACAGGTCTATGCCCTGTAAGGCGGTACAGTCCGCAAATGCCGAATCCCCCAGGGACCTTACCCCGTGAGGGATGCGGATAGAACTAAACCCGGCCCATCTAAAGGCGCTGTTCCCGATGGTCTTGAGGCTTTCCGGGAGGGAGACGTATTCCAGGGAAGAACAGTACGCAAACGTGTACTCCCCCAGGGTTTCTACGCCCTCCGGCAGCACGATGGATACCAGGTACCCGGCCCCTGAACCGGAGCCGGCAGAACCGCTGAGCATATCCCCCGTGCTGCCCCGCAGATCCAGGGCCACATACCGGCTCAGGGTATCGAAAATGCCCCTGGTCGTGGAGAGGTTCACCTTGAGGCTGATGAGATACGGGGTATCCGGGGTATTTTCAAGAAGCCCCCCAAGATAGGTCTGCAAAACCTCCAGGTCCGTAAAGACCTCCCCCGGAACAAACTGTTCCGGCGTAAAGGTATAGGCCCCGGTGGTAGTGAGGCTGTCGTAGATATGCACCGTGTCGCTTTTCCGCAGGTTCAGGACCTGGTCTCCCGCGTGGCGGGAAAGATCCAGCGCCGCCCGGTAGAAGCCCCCGGGCAGATCCAGGGACCCCTGGAGGAGGAGGGTTCCCTCGGCTTCGCCGGATGTTCTCCCCGCATAGAGGTCGAGCGCCGGGATAAGGGAATCCGGGTTTTCCGGCAAGGGATAGACCCGCAGGAGCCCGGACACTGTATCTCCCGGAACCTGGATGGCCAGCTTAAAAGTTCCGGTTCCGGTTCCCAGGGGGTAGAGCAGCACCTGGGTTCCTAGAACCTCATCGGCTTTGACCTGCACCGTTCCCGCGCCCCGGAGGATGACCAGGTCCGGCGCGGTTTCCCAATCCCCCTTGCTGCTCCAGCCCTGGGCGAGAATCTGCCAGGTCCCCGGCGCCAGGCGGACAATCAGGCTGGAGCTTTGGGTCTCCGCCTGGACCGGTTCCAGCCCTTCTGTTTCCGGGGTAAAGGTCAAACGCAGGTACTTCCCGGATATATCCGTCGGTACCAGGGTGCGGGGGGAGACTTCGGCCTGGTCTGCTCCCCGGAGAGAGACCATAAGCACGGCGGATGCTTCCGGGGATTCGGATTCCAGCGGGGAATTGAGGTTGTTCCCGCAGCTTCCCAGGTACAGGCTGATCAGGATCAGCAAGACCGGGACGGACGTACATTTATGGGTACTCATAATAACTCCTTTATTTGGTTACGGTGAATTCCAGTTCGGTAGACCAGGGAACCAGGTCGTCCCCATAGCGCTTAAACCCGTTCACGCTCAGGTAATGGATCCCCGGCTTATAGTCCCTGGCGTACAGCCGCAGGCTGGGGTTCCGGCCCTTGAGCAGGCCGTCCACATACCAGGCGCAGTCCTGGTACGCATCCTCCAGGATGAGGGCCTTGGTTTGGTTGGCGCTTATCGACAGGGACAGGGGGGCCTGGAGGCTGAGCAGGGCTTCAGGCTCCAGGGAGAAGCCCAGGCCGCTCTCATCCCCGCGGCTCATGGACACGGTGTAGACCTGGACCCGTTCATTTTCCGCCTGGACCCGATACTCCACAGGGTTTTCCGGGTCGCTGAAGTCCGCTTCTGCTCCTATCTCAGGCTGGGAAATCAAGGACGCCCCGTCAGAGAGGGCGATCTGGGGGGTGAAGCGCCAGGGCTTGGCCGTATTGATGGGGACTTGAATCTGAATGGTGTCTCCCTGGATTTTGCCGAACCGGGTCTGGCCAAAGACTTCGATGCTGAAGGTTATGGCGGTTTGGTCTTTTTTCAGGGTGATGGAGGCCCCCTCGCTCCAGGGGCCTCTTTGGGTTCCCAAAACCGAGCGGACCCAGGCGGTATAGGTTTTGCCGCCTCCCAGGTTGGAAACCGTGGTTTCCGTGGTGGCTGCGGGGAAGCCCGAGGCTTCCAGGGCCGGGGCCGCGCCGGTGTCGTTATGGAACAGCTCGTAGGTGAGCCCCTCCAGGGCCCCTTCCGGTTCCCAGGAAGCGGTGAAGCTGTTTTCCCCTGAGACCTGTGCCAGGGTGAGGGCGGTGATTGCCGGGATCGAAACCGGCTCTGAATCAGAATCGTCGCCGCCGCCCTGGGGACAAGCCGTAAGGGCCAGGGCCAGGAGTAGCCCAGGAAGGGGAACCCCCCGCCGCCCGGCGGGCTTCATGGTGCGGGTTTTCGTGTGTATGGTCATCTGTCTGTATTCCTTTGGGTATGTTTTTAGCCGGTGAGTACCGGGGCCTATACCCATGCCCCGGGTTGAGAGCCTCCCCCGCGACGCCGGAAGGTTCCGTCACAGCGCCGGAAGGTTCCCCCATGGGCGGGGCTTACAATAAAAGCCAGCCCAGCCCAGGAAACCCCTGGTCTGGGCTGGCTGAAACTTCACCCCCGCTGCTGCTCACGCCTCAAACGATAGGTCTTTCAAGACCTTAGTTCGTGTTGTAAGCCGCTATGCCGGGACCCGCGTCAAGACCGCCGCCGATAAGATACACCGGGATCGAGCCATCGCCGTTATAAGCAATAGCGTTCACAAAGGGAACATCCGTAGCGGGGAATTGGCCTTTAGCCCCGGTTACCGCCCAGTTGATCCCGTCGGTGGAGGAGATCGACACGCCTAAGCTACCGCCGGCCACAAAGTAGCCGCCGCCAAAGGCAACCGCGTTGAGCCAGGAAGTCCGGGAAGTGCTTCCCATGATGTCCGTCAGGTCCACCCCGGTCCAGCTAACCTTGCCCCCTTGGGGAACTGCATAGGCCGCCTCGTGGAAGCCCACGATGACGAACTTGTGGTGATCCGGATCATAGGCCACCATCTTGATGCTGGACTGGCCCCCGGAGTTGATGAAAATCTTCACGGTCTGGTCTGTGGTATCGGTCCAGGTTTTCCCGTCCGTGGAATAACCCGACAGGGCTTGCTGACCGGTTATCACAAACAGGGGACTGCCGCTGGTGTCAGTACCAAAGGCAATGCTGTTGAAGTTGCCCGTAAAGCTGCTGGGGAACCCTGTTATCGGCGTCCAGGACTGAGGGTTTGTGGGATCCGTGGTCCATTCCGCTTCGCCGTTGGTTCCGCCGATAACCATAACGCCGTTCCCGTAAGCGATGGCCCGGATATCCTCGCCGCTCAAGAGGCCCGTACCGATAACCGTCCACTTCGTGCCGTCCGTGGATGTGGAAAGAATTCCTCCCTTGCCCCCGGCATAGAAAGCGCCGTTAATGAAGGCGATATTGGAGATCCAATTCGTTCCAAACCCGGGGTTTATGGGCCGCCAGGTTATCCCGCCGTCCGGGGAGTAAGAAGCGCTCCCGTCCACCCGGCTTCCCACCACAAAGACCCCTTTTCCGTAGGCTGCGGAGTTCACCGCGCTGGTCGGGAGAGGGGAGCTTGCCGACTGGGTCCAGCCGCTCCGGGGCCACAGGATGTTGTACGCCGCATCTTGGGATGGGTCTATGGGGGCAGGTGTCTTTGAATCAAGGGCCGCCCCTGGTACCGTACCCTTAATCCAGAAGGAGCTGACCACTTGGGGCGTACCGCTCACGGTAAGGGTGGCGATCTCATCATCGTCGCCGCTTATGGAATTAACGATGGCGCTTAACCCGGTGGGCAGGTTGGAGAACCACGAGGTGGCATCGGTCCCCGGATTAACGACGAAGGTGTCGCTGGCCAGGGTGATAATCACAGGCACTTTCAGGGGGATCCCCTGGATTCCGTCTATAGAAACCGTGCTTATGGTCGCGGTTCCCGCCTTAACGCCCCGGGCCTCGGAATCTTCGTTCCAGACCGAAGGGTTTTCACAACCCATGACCAGGAGGGCCAGCGCAGCCAACGCCCCAAGGCCCAGTCTTTTTACCTTAAATAAGGTATTTGTATCCATTAAAGATACTCCTTAACTAAAAAATAATTTCTGAATACACGGATACTATCCGTGTTCCGGCATACGCGCTGCAATCCAGCGCGGACTTCCCTTCAAGCCCGTGCTTTTACGGGGGTTTCCAAAGGTCTTTCATCCCTTCCCTCCTGTATCTTCACCGACCGGCCCTTTACCGGACCGCTATAGCCAGTACCTGAGAAGTAGTACTATTAGTAGTCATCGTTTCCAGTTGGATAGTTTGTATATCCCCGGATCCCCGGGGATCTTTCCAGTATACCGGTTGTCCTGGGGCGGCGCTGGCGCTAGTCATTCTCGAATACCCTGCGATGTACACATCCTCCCCGTCCAGGGCAATGCTGGTTCCCTCAGCATAGTTTGTATCGTCGCTGGCTGCTGGCACCGTTGTTGAGATGAGGTCATGCGGAACCAGGGTATTATTTTCGACTTTCCAGTACATCGCGGTTCCCTTGTAGAATTGCTTGTTGAATCCGAGCGGCTCCTTCCAAAACCCGGCGAGGTAGGCCTCCCCGCTCTCGGATACGGTGATGCCCCGGGCGTGGCTCCGCTCTTGCGCCTTAATGTTTGCTAGTACCGCGCCGCTTGTTTTATCGAGCTTTAAGTACCAGGCATGAGCATCTCTGGAAAAATCATCAAATGACACATATCCCGCTATATGAATCGCATCGCCTTGCAGTACCATAGCCTGGAGTATAAGGCTGCCTGGAGTACCCTCCTCATTCGTACCTGCCCACGAGCTGGTAACCAGTTCTTGGCTGGTTATAGTATTCAAATTCGTTCTGTCAATTCGGTACAATTTAAAATTGTCTTGTTGATAAAGAGTACCTAGTAAGTAGATATACGCATCATCAGCGGCAATGCCGGTGATATTGTTGATGATGTCCCTTGTACCTAACATTACCATTGGCGGGTCTTCACTTCCCGGCACAGCTTCCCAGTACTTCCTCGGGACATTTGCTAAACTTTCGTTGTTGTCCCTCATTGCGCCGGACATATAAACCTTGTCATCCGGGGCAAGCCCCATACGCCCGCCTGAGTTACGGCGGCCTATTTTGGCTAGCACATCGTTCTTTTGGTACAGAATCACCGAGTACTCATCCTTCACCATAGAACCTACCAAGTGGACGTTCCCCTGACTATCCACTGCTATGCCCGTATACTGAGAATCGCCTTGATCCTCCAGGCTCTCGCTCAAGCTTAGGGCGCCTCCAGTGGTGTACTTCCAATACTTGGCGGTATTGGGTCCGCCGTATGTGTCTTGTAGATTCCCCGCAATATACACGGCCTTGGGGGGCGGATCCGTGATAGCAAAGGCGGCATTGGCATTGGCCGCAACCTCAAGGTCCGCTCCCCGGTCAAGCGCGTCTGCGGGAATGTTTATGGCCAGAAGCGCGCGCTCAACGGCGGTTCCAACGGTCCCGCTTATGCTCACCGTAACGGCCTTGGCTCCTGCGGCGACTGCGGCGGAGGGAGCCGCGCTCAAGCCCTGGGGCAGGTTAAACCACCCGGTCAAGGAAGCGTCCCCGGCTATAGCGGTAAACGCGGCGTTCTTCAGGGTGACGGTTACCGTCCAGGCAAGGGCTTTCCCGGTTTCCCCGGCCAAGGCTGCATCCCCCACGCTTGCGGAAGCCGCAGGCAACCCAATGGCGAACTTCGCCTCCGGGTTGGACCGCACGGTCAGGGCCTTGCCGCTTTCAAGCACCTCCCCCGGAATGGTTATAATCAGTTCCTCGCTGCTTGGCTCCGTGGGGGTTCCGGTAATGTTCAGGGTGATCCCCTGGGCCCCGGTAGCCGCAGCGGACTTGGGGGCAACGCTCAAGCCCGCAGGCAGGTTTTGGAACCATGCCTTTACCGTCTCCCCATCCTCTTCAAGAATCGCCTCCTTAAATCCCTCGTTATACAGGCTGATGACTACCTCCCCGGTTGCGGCCGTTCCCGGGTCGTCGTATGCGGCGGTTCCGGCAACCGTAACATTCCCTACTTCCGCAAAAGCCACAAAGTCCGCTGCGGTAAAGGTATAGTTCAATGAAGTCGTTAAGGCCGGATAAATATGAAGGGATTCGGTCTTCCCCGCGATTAAATCGTCCTTGGCTTTCAGCCGCACCTGAATCCCGTAAGACCCTGCATCCAATGCGCGGCTTCCGGTTCTCTTGTCTTCCCCCAGCAGGTCGATGGTTCCATCGCTAAGGGCTGTGCCGTCCGCCGTGGTGAGGTATAATTTCGCCTCAGCCAGGTTTGCGGGGTAAGCCACCGTATAGGCGAAGGTTCCCTGTTCCGCCCCTTCCCCGGTATAGGGCGAAAGGGTAATTGCCGCATTGGTGGTCTGTCCCGCGCTTACCGTTACCGGGGCGTTGCCTGTGGCGGCTTTCTTGGCCCCGTCGCCGGTCCCGGTATAGGCCGTAACCGTAATAGTCCACGCCCCGGGGCTGAGTTCCACCGTGGCGCTGCCGCTGGTGATGACTTCCTGGGCATGGCTCGCCCCGCTAGAGCCTGCAAAATCCAGCTCGTACTTGCTAAACTCCGTCAGAGCCGGCTGCAGGGTTCGGGCCGCCGGTGAACCCACCTGAATCTGCACCACCCCCCGGTTCTCTGGGGCTTCCCCGGTTTCCGGTTTCCCCGTCAAGGGGTTTGAACACCCGGAAAACAACACTATGCCCATCATCAGGGCCATGCCAAATCGGTATAATCCGTGTATCATCTTGTTTCCTCCTTCTACATTTCCTGCGCGTTTTACTGCTTTCGCCATCATACACCTCCTCGAAACGCCGCCATTAGGGACATTCTCTGGGGATTGTGTTTGGGATAAAAGGGATTTTTGCTTTGGACGACGTTTACCGTATGGGGGGGGGGGGGGGGGGTAATAGGATATAAAAGGCCCCGTTCCTTCCTTAACCCGTGGAAAATACCCCTTATGCTTCCTGACATTGGGGCCACCTAA
>JAIRNP010000081.1 GCA_031258005.1 Treponema sp. | reverse complement strand
TGATGCATCAAACATCGGCGATTAGTGATTCGCCGCGGGTGGAGGGCCGGATGGTCTCCATGTCGATGGAATGGTTCTGTTTTTAGGGGCCGTTCTTGTATGGCCGTGATCATAATTACAAAATCTTGAGCCGGGTTCAGGACAATAACGTTGTCCGGAACCAACAGTTTCTAGACAGATTCCGTTAAAAATGCCGCAATTTCGTAACAGCGAACCGAAGGGGTGTGGATCTTTGGTTCCCCGGCGGGAAATTGCAAGACTTGTACGGAGACCCGCAAGTCTCATTCTATCCGGCAGGAGGTGTCTATCTTTTCATCACCGTTCCGTTGGACGGTTCGTATCCATTATGCTTTGCAATTCAATAGGAGGATCTATGACTTTGGCTTCTACAAATAAGAACAAAATTATCAGGCTCATTACCCCCGGACTTATCTTTCAATCGATTTTAATTGCGGGCGGTTACGGCACCGGCGCCGAGCTTTCGGAATTCTTTTTCCCCTATGGCGCCCTGGGCGGCTTGATTGCGATGGGCGTAACGCTGGTGTGTTTTTCGGTCGTGGCCGCGGCAACTTTTGAATTCTCCCGGGTCTTTAAGGTCTACAATTACCGGGATTTTTTCAAAAAACTGATTGGTCCCTTTTGGATTGTATTTGAAATTTGTTATCTGGTTCTGCTCTTTCTGGTTCTTTCGGTGGTGGTGGCCGCGTCAGGCGCAAACCTCTACGATGTTTTCGGCCTTAATAAATGGGTCGGCATTATTCTCATGGCCGTCGGAGTAGGCTACCTGGTAATTGCGGGCACGAAAGTCCTGATAAAGGTGCTGTCCGTATGGTCCTATGTTTTATATGCCGTCTATGTCGTGTTTATGATTTTATGTATTACCAAATTCGGCGGTACTATTGCCGAACAGCTTGCCACGGTTAAGGAAATCAACCCGGGATGGGTTATCGGCGGCGGAAAATACGCCTTTTACAACCTGGCTTGTGTCGCCTTTATCCTGTATACGGTTCCCGCGATGGAAAGCCGGAAGGAAGCAATCGCCTCAGGAATCATTGCCGGCGCCATCGGCATTATTCCCGGGATAATGCTTTTTATTACGATGATAGGCCAATACCCTGATATCCTGAGCTCCACCGTACCCATGAATTTAATCTTCCAGAAATTGGATATACGCTGGTTCCATATCTTATTTTTGCTGGTGTTATTTGGAACCTTTATCGAAACCGGCGCGGGTTTTATCAAGGCGGTTACGGAACGTCTGGAAGGGCAGTTCTGTACAGCCGAAAATCCAAGGAAATGGCTGTCCCCCACGGTTACCGTTATCTGCTTGATTTTGGGAATGATCATATCCAATTTTGGACTTACCGGTCTTATTGCAAGAGGCTATGGGACTATTACCTGGGGCTTTTTTATTATTTATATAATCCCCCTGCTTACATTGGGAATATATAAAATCCATAAGCAGAATAAAACAGCATAGCTGCTTGTACGGAGCCCTGGATTTATGGGGAAAAGCGGGACGGCTTAATTTTTAGATTCCCCCGCTTTTCTCAAATTTAATCTTAAGGAACTGTACAGAAATAACATGACCCTTTGGTCATGTTATTTCCTTGTTGCGTAAGAAACAAGAATAAAATGCCGTACATTTTATTCTTGTACAGTTCCTAAACCCAGCCGGGTTTTGGGAATGACTCAGCGGTAGTTCCCGGCTATCGGGCAGCAAAGGAGGAATTTATGAGCGGGCATACTTTTTATGTAAACAACTATATCAGAGATTATACCATGAAGGATTACGCTAAAGGCGGAATACCCCAGCCCATTGATCTTGACTGCTCTTTGGGGGTAAATCCCGAAGATCTTCCCCCCGCGGTTGCCGCGAAACTTAAAACTATCGGCCAGGATACCATAAAACACTATCCCCATGACGAAACGGTCCTTGACGCCATAGCCGCGTATTACCGGAACAAAAGCCGGGATCTCAACTGGCTTACCAGGGATTTTATGTACCTGGGCAATGGTTCCATTGACATTTTACAAAACCTCAATCTGCTGTTTTTGACCGGCGGGAAAAAGGTCCTGGGCCAGGGGCCGCAGTTTACCGCCTACGTGGATCAGGTCGCCTGTTTAGGGGCGGTTTATGAGTACTATGCCATGGAAAAGCCGAAGAACTACCAATTTGAAGCGGCTAACTATATCGCAAAAATGAACGATGCCTATGCGCTGTTCATCGTGGAGAACCCCAATAACCCAACCGGACAGGCAATCGCATTGGCGGATATTGAAAAAATCGCCGAAACCGCCGCCGCCATGAATAAAATTCTCATCGTAGACGAGGCCTATGGGGATTACCTGCCGATTGCGGATTCCGCGCTCAACCTGGTTCCAAAGCATCCCAATATTGTTGTTACCAGAACTTTTTCAAAGGGCTTTGGGCTGGCGGGCTTACGCCTGGGTTATGTGATTACTGCCAATGATGAAATAAACGATACTTTGGAACAGTTCAAAAAAGTGGAAAACCAATTCAGCGCCAATGGCATCGCCCGGCTGCTTGCGATAACTTTTCTTGAAAGCCAGACAAACACCCCCAATATCCGGCAAATAAAAGCGGATAAAAGCGCGGTTACCGCCGCGATCACGAAATTTAAGCTCGCGCACACCGCGGAAACCACTCCCCTTATGACCTTGTATTACGAGGGAAGCCGGGATTTTGACCTGCAAACATGGCTTTATGACACCGCGCGGCTTTGGACGGTCAGCTGCGCGAGTTATGATGAGCTCGATCAAAACGCGGTCCGGCTGATGCTTCCCAAAACTTCACAAATAGAAACGCTGAAAACACTACTTTTAAAATCGCAAAATTTGCTTCAATAATCGATGCGGCGGTTCCGGAAACAACCGGTTTTTGGAACCGCCGCTGATGTTTCCGAATAACGCTGTTTGAGAGGAGCGATCGGTGATTTTGAATAATTTTGACAGCCTGACGGCAAAAGTACGATGGATACCTAAACGGACGGCAGTGGTAGCTGCCGCCCAGGACGAACATACCCTGGAAGCGGTTATACGGGCGTCTCGCGAGGGCTTTATTGATTATATCCTGGTGGGAAATAAATCCGGAATTCTGGACATGGGCAAAAAACTGGGAGAACCCATACCAGGGGACGCAATAGTCGATGTTGCGGAAGAAGCGGAAGCGGCGGAAAAAGCCGTGGCCCTGATACGGCAGGGACAGGGCGATTTTTTGATGAAGGGAAAGCTGGAAACCGCCGCCCTGATGCGGGCGGTGATCAGCAAGGACAGGGGGATCCGCAAAGAGAACGATATGTCCCATGTGGCGATCTTTGAGATCCCGGTCTATCATAAACTCATTTTTGTTAGCGATGGCGGCATGATTCCCTATCCTGACCTTAATCAAAAAAAGACGATTTTAAAGAACGCCCTATGGCTTCTGCGAGCCCTGGATTATGACAACCCCAAAACAGCGGTCCTTGCGGCGACTGAAACGATCAACAAACGGATGCCTGAAACCGCCGATGCCGCGGCCCTCAAAGAGCTGGGCGAAAAGGGTGAATTCGGCGGCGGCGTTATTGAGGGGCCTATCTCCTTCGATCTTGCCTTTAGCAAAGAGGCTGCGGCCATCAAGGGCTACTCAAGCCCCGTAACGGGCGATGTGGATCTGCTCATCGCGCCCAACATCGCCGCCGGAAACATTATCGGCAAGAGTTTCCTTTTTGCCGGCAAGGCAAAGATGGCGGGGTGTATTGTGGGCGCGGCGGTTCCGGTGGTACTGACCTCCCGGGGGGCAAGCGCCGGGGAAAAACATTTGTCTATCCTGCTGTCCGCCGCGGCGGCTTCCGCCCAAAAACAACGTTAAGGAGAAGGCGCAATGAAGAAACTCTTAACCGGA
>JAIRNP010000036.1 GCA_031258005.1 Treponema sp. | reverse complement strand
CCGCCTTCGCCGTAGAAAACCTCCTTGATGTCTTCTACGAAATCCGCTACAACTCCCCCATGCCTGGCCGCAGCTTCACCATTTCCCTCGAAGTGAAATATTGAACCAATGCGGTGGTGTCGGTGTCTTCTCCCAGGTTGACGGCCTTTCAATGGGCGCTCCGGCTGGGGCCTGTGGCTGGAATTTAGTTTTGAATTCCTCCCCTCTTTCACCTGAAAAAATTGTGCGGCAACGCGGGCTGTTGACAAAAAATCTCCGCGTAGTACGGTGTTTTTACCGTTCGTAGGGCGGCGTATCTTTAAATTGAAAGAGGCTGTTACAAGACCCTGGCTTGACAATCCCGATTGGACATCAAATTACCGATACCGTTTTTAAACAGCCGTCTTTATAGGAATTACCATGAAAAGTTTTTATGGGAACAGTCCCGTTCCGGGGCACTCAGCGGTTTTAACGGGGACTGAAAAAATATACCCCCCCCTCCCCCATGTAATCCGTTAAAATACCCTGATTCTTTTTTATCCCTGGGGCCGGTAGACTCCGGCATTTTTTTGTAAGTATCGCGGCGGCGCTGACAGGGATGTTGGCTTTGCTGGTCCTGGCGGGGTGCGGGAATCTTGCCGGAAACAATGATGAGGACGTTACCTACACGGTGGCGGCGAACGGAGGCCCAAACACGGCCACAACGGCCCTTACCTTTACTTTTGGCTCGGCGGTCAGCGGTTTGACCGCGGAGGATATAAACGTGACCGGCGTTACCAGGGGAGCGCTCACCGGCGGCGGGGAAACCTGGACGCTGGAAATTACCGTAACCATAACGGCAAACATCACGGTGTCCATTGCCAGGAACGGGATAGAGAGCGGACAAAAACAGGTAATGGTGTACAAGACCCCCGGAACGGCCGACCACATACCTTCCGATTCGCTTGCCTCGGCACTCGCGTGGCTTGATGTCAACGCGGCGGCGGGCGGCGAGTATATTATTACCATAAAGGAAAATGAAACCATAGAGCCCAAGACGCTTTCTTACGACGGAAAGACCCTGGGCGTTACCCTGACAGGCGGTAACGCCGAATGGATCGTCAGGTTGAACACGGCGGGATCGCTCTTTACCGTGGGAAGCGGGGTAACCCTGCCACTGGACGCGGGCGTTACCTTGAGCGGGTTGCAGGAAGGGGACAACTATGCCGCGCTGGTTTGGGTGAACGAAGGCGGGGCTCTGGTGATGAATGCCGGCTCGAAGATAACCGGGAACAGATCTTTCTACAACCCGGCATTCATCGACTCCGGCAACCGCTACGGCGGCGGCGTATTTGTCTACCACTATGCCGGCACGCTTATCAAGAGCGGCCAGAGTACCATTTACGGGCGGGATGCGGCCGATGCTGCCTTGAAGAACACCGCTTCATTCGGTCACGCGGTCTATAGATATCTTTCTTGGAATCCTTCTTTCAGCGATGTATACAACACCACGGCGGGGCCGGGAGTGAATCTGAGATCGCTAAGTGATGTTACGGGTACGGGCGGCTGGGAACAAATGTGATTTTGCCTGGCATGGGGGATGGTTTGGCGGGTCAAAATTATACAGGCATTGCCGCTCCGCATCCCGGCAAGGGCGGGGGGCGTTACGGGGGGTAGGGCCTCCCGGAGAGGGGGTGGGGGTAGCGTAAGACTTGCCAAAGGCAAATCTCCACGGATGGACGGAGCAAGGCTGGAGCGCAGGGGTCGGACTTGCTTGCAAGTCCGCGACTTCCCCCCCCTCAGAACCCGCGTTATGTGAGTCGGTCGAGCCGCCGACAGGCTTCCTCCACATCGGCGCGGTGGGCGGGCGCAGCCCGCTCTCCGCCCTTTTAATAGATCTTTTAACAATGGAGGCTTTGGGGTTGTTTTTCTTGGGTCCAGGGGGAAACTTTCAGGCGGCATGGACACCGCCTGCTACAATAAATTTGGGGGCAAAAAACTTTGTTTTTTCTTGCATGTTTCTACATAATTCCGCAGGTTATTTCCTATATTTTTATTCGAGGCTGTTCCAAAACTAGCCGAGTTTTGGAATAAGCTCATTCTACTGTTTTTTAGTATATTTTCAAAAGACCTTAGGGGGCATTTCGTATAACTCACGTTATATATAATACTGAAAGGCCAAGCCCTGGTGGTGAGTTTTGCATGTCCCTGCAACAGGGAAAGGAGGTACCGATGGATTCTAGACTCGTGATGGACCTGGGTATTGCGCTCATAGGCGGCGCGGCAGTGGGCTGGCTTACCAATGCCCTTGCCGTAAGTATGCTCTTCAAAAAGTTTCTGGGACGATGGGGCGGGGTTATCGAGGAGCAGTATGAGGGATTTATCGAGAACATGTCTATGCTGGTGGAAGCGGATCTGGTTAATCACCAGACCCTGGCGCCGGAATGTGGATCCCCTGCCTTTACTGAGGCCCTGCATGGCTGGATTGAGGATATCCTGCAGAAGGAATTGCCTGCGAATTCAGGGGCGGTTCGACTTGAGGCGGTGCCGGATATAGAAAAAAGCTTGGCCAACCTGATCGCCCTGGTACGGGAAGCAGAGCCGCCGGTACGGGACCAGGTGTACCGGATCCTTTCGGATCAGCGGATTGACCGGATCCTTTCGGAGGAACAGTACCGGTATATGCTTGACCGGGCAACTGCGGCCCTAGGAAGGGCGGGGTTCTTTGAAGAGGAGATAAAACAAGGGCTCCATCGGTTTTTGTTAAGCCACAGACTTCAAGATCTCCTGCCGTTAGAAACCATAGCCCGGGTTATGGACAATTTGGGAACGGTCATAGGGAAAGAGGATTTTTCCCGGTTTGATAGGGATCTGGACCAGGCCTATGATGCCTTGCTTGCCGCAATAGACCTGGACGAACTGATGAGGGTTTTGGAAGCAGCCTTGGGACACATGACTTTTGGGGATTTTGTTTCGCTCGTCCATGAGCGGGACACCCTCTCTCAAGAACTTATCCGCCGGTTTATCGCCTTCAGCACCTCCCAGGAAGGGCAGGGCCTGCTTCTGGAAATCACTAGGGCAGTGCTCCAGGATGCGAAGGCCATTCCGCTGAAGCTGGATGCAGTGCTCAGCCCTGAGGTTAAAACCGGAATCCTGCAGTTTATTGAGGAGCGTCTCCCTCCTCTTATTGACCGGATTGCTGATTTTATCCGGGAAACTGAAGTGGAAATTGAAGGCATCATCAACGACACGATTGATGAGGAATTAGCCGCCTCCCCTCTCGGAAGTATGTTCCGGTTTTTCAAAGATCTGTTTATCCACAACAGCGCCCGTACCTTTCATATTATTGATAAGCTGGTGGTCGCGGTACACCGGTACGGAGACAGGGCAGGTGAAACACTAGCCGCGGAATTGATTGGGTATATAGAAACCCATAGTATCGGGGAAATCCTGGGGAAGCTGGAAGCCCAAAAGGTCATTACCCCGGAAATCGTGGTGCCCCTTATCACGAAGCGCCTCAAGGAACAGGCAGGTAAGGATTCCCCGGCCTTGGAAGGCTTTTTACACCGCCGGATCCGCAGTTGCGGTACGGTCAACCTGGGTATCCTCAAAACCAGCGGGCTGAAGCGGCTCTGGGCCGGCATAAAAAAAACCTATCTCTACACCGACCAATGTAAAGAAGATATCCGGGCAGGTATGAACCGGGCAATTCCCCTGCTTGTGAAGAAGCCGCTGGGGGCGGGCTTCCCCCCTGAAGCTATCCCCCTGCATATAGGGGAAAAGGCCCTGCACCGGACCCTGGCGAATCTATGGCCGAACATGAGGGCTTGGAAAATAGGCCGTCTGGTGCCTCGGAACGCCTTCCAGGGCTTCCCCCTCAACTGGGAAGCCCTGTGGCATAAATACAAACACCGGCCCCTTAATGGGATTTACCAGAAGCTGCAAAAAAACGAGGTATATGCGCGCCTTTCAGAAGGTATCCAGCAGGTCCTTAGTCAGCACTTGGATACGCTTTTAACGGGAAATGTCGCCGCTTTGGTCAATGCGGAATTAAGAAAATCAAGCCCTGCGGAGATCAACCACATGGTTCAGGACTTTATGGGTTCTGAACTGAAACCCATCAATACCCTGGGAGCAATTCTGGGGGCCCTGGCCGGGGTGCTTTCGGTATGGATAAGTTTCCGCTTGGGGGTACCCCGGGAGTTCTCGTGGCGGCTGTTCCTCGCATACGGCGGGGTATTTTCCCTCGTCGGTATAGGAACCAATTGGATTGCCATAAAGATGCTGTTCAAACCCTATGGGCCCCGGAAGACCCTCCCCAACTGCTCTCCCTTTGTGGGGGTGGTAGCCGCGAAGAAACCGGAATTTGCCCGGCATATTGCTCAGTTTGTTCAGTATCGGACGCTCAACGAGGGGGCCTTACACAGTTATTTTGACCGGCATCGAAGGGATATACAGGATAAGGCCAATGCCTGGGTGTCTGCTGCTAATTATGCGGTCATTCAGCGGGTCTTGGCAGACCCCGCCCTGGAGGAAACCCTCCCGGATCGTATCATTACTTCCCTCAAAACCTATATCCCTGAGCACCGGGAGGATATGGCGAAGGTTATCGCTCAGGCTATCGGAACATGGGTACATTCCGGGAACCTGAAGGGCTCCTTGCCTTTCCTATTACGGGATAGGATGATGAGCGCCCTTGAGGGCCAGGATTTGGCGCCGATGGTTTACCCCTTTCTCAGCAAAGTACTTGCCGGGAGATCTTTGGGCCGGAGCGTAAGCCTCCTGTTTCCGCTGGCGGACCAGTACCTGAAGGATTTTCTTAAAAAATTCGCCCAGGATCTGAGTACGCAAACCCTCCGTTCCCTGCTCTCCCGGGCTGAGGAAAGAAATGGGCAGTTTAGCGCATTTACCGCAAAAACCAGCCTGGAAGACCTGGTAGGTCTTGAGCTTGTCCGGGATATAGGGGCGGCTCTGGTAACGCCCGTGAAGGGTCTTTTAAGCGCCGGGATTGAGGTAATCCTCCAGATGCTGCAGCAGGAGACCCTCAATCCTGATACAACTTTGAAGGAAGTTTTTAACGGCATCCTGGTCGAACAGCTTACTCGAAACAGTACCCTGCTTATTACTATGATCTCCCGGGAGATTACCGCTCAAAAAGCCGCTATCAAGAGCAGTATTAAAGCGGAAATGACCGGTTTGGCTGCCCTGGGGCGGGGACAGGTGGATCCTATTGTAGACCGGCTTATTGATCAGGAACTCCCCTTGTTCCTGAACCGAAAACAGGGCCGTATCCAGGCCATAGCCGAAACCCTATTGGAAAACAAGCTTGCTACCCTGGGCTTTACCGAGCAATCCCTGGATACTAAGACCATTAAGCAGACGCTTACCGCAGTGTTAGATTCCCCCCATACCCAGAGCCTCATCCGTCACGGCCTTACCATTATGGTTACCCAGTATGCCCGGATGCCGCTCCGATCCCTGCTCACCCTGATCAATATCAAGACCCTGCCGGAGCTGCTGAGCATCGGAGAACCGCTCCTGGATGCCGCGATACGGCAGGTTAAACCCCGTCTTGCAAGCCCTGAAGCGGCCGCTGCCGGGTTGAACCTGGTGCATTCCGTCATGCTGGGTACCGCAAAGGACATTGGATTTGATGAACTCCTGCAAGGTATTGATGGGGAACAGGTCTTGCGGCGCCTTATCACGAAGGCAAAACAAGACCAGGAGTTCAGGGCATGGCTGTCCTCCTTCTTATTGACTATCCTGGAGACCCTCAGGGATACGCCTGATGTGTATCATCCCCAGGTGCTTCGCCAAGACCTCGCCGCCTTTCTTCAGGCAGCGGATTGGGAAGCCCTGGGCGCAGTGCTTACCCCGGCACTCAAAGGGTTGATGGGGCAGGTAAACACCGCACTGACTTCGGCAACGAAAGAGGCTTTCTGCAAAACTTATCTTATTCCTGCTGCCCTGGACGCTGGTGAGCGCCACTTTAGCCCCTTGATTACCGCCCTGGACGTACAACGGGTGGTGGAACGGGAGGTGAATGCCATGCATCCCCGAGAAGTAGAAGCCCTGTTCTACCGGTTTGCAGACAAGTACTTCAGGAAGATTACCCTGTATGGGTGGATCGGGGTGTTTGGCGGTATGGTGAGCTATGTGGTAAGCTGTTTGTTGAGCCTGTTTTTCCAATAGGGTTGTTCGGAAGCCCCGGGTTCGCGAACAAGTCCGATCATTCCGTTGTAAAAAGGAAAATTACTATGGAGTATTTAGCATTAGTAGCACCGTTGAGGGTATATAGGCGGAAAACGAGCGGGTGGGGTGCCCTGTTGCTGTTCTTGACTCAGGTAGGGAATCCGGCGGCCCTGGGAGGGGAAACATTTTTCTATAAACAGCAAACCGGCGACAAGTACCGGATTATTTCACGGGTATACGAAGAGGTGTATGTAAACCGGCGTTTTAGCCATCGGTCTGAGATAGTGAACCGGATCGCCGCGGAAGTACGAAGGGTTCAGGACGGGGTTGCCCAGCATGAAGCGGTCTTTCAAACGGCAGAACGGGCCCTCGGAACGGACAAGGGCCAGCGTTTTCACTGGAACCGGGAGTATCCCTCGGAGTTTGGCCGTAACCCCCAGGGGTATATCACCATAGACCCGCAGTATTTTATGCCGGTGGTGAGGAATGTACCGGTTTTCCCTGAAGAAGATCTCAAACCGGGGGATACCTGGTCTGCAGAAGGCTATGAGATGCACGATTTCCGGGCGAGTTTCGGTATTGACGAACCCTACCGGATTCCCTTTATGGCCCACTACCGCTTTCTTGGAAACCGGGAATGGCAGGGTAAGGAATATCCCGCCTTTTCCGTATCCTATCGTATTTTTGCCGAGCCGGGTGTGGTTTCCGGGGACACCTATCCCATCCGGATTATGGGGGCTTCGGATCAGGTGGTGTACTGGGATAGGGCCTTGAGTCAAGCCGCGGCATACCAAGAACAGTTCCGTATGGTTTTTACCTTATCTAACGGAGTAACTATCGAATACCGGGGCAGGGCAGAGGCGGAGATTGTGGAGTCCCGGACTATGGATAAGGAGCACATCGCCGAAGAAATTACCGGTGATATTAGGCGATTGGGTATTGGGGATGTTTCGGTACGAGTAACCGATGAAGGGATAGCCATTAGCCTGGAAGACATACAATTCCAGCCGGATTCTGCGGTTTTAGCCCCGGAAGAACAGCATAAACTGGATAGTATCGCGGCAATTCTGATGCGGTATCCGGATCGGGACATTCTCGTGGGAGGCCATACGGCCCGAGCCGGTTCAGCAGCCGGGCGTATGCAGCTTTCCCAGGAACGGGCTGCTGCCGTAGCAGATTACCTCATTCAGCGCCGGGTCCGCAGCGCCGACCGAGTCGTGGTTCGCGGGTATGGGGCGGAACGGCCCATAGCGGATAATACCACCGATGCCGGAAGGCATCGGAACCGGCGGGTGGAGATCACCATACTTGAAAATTAAGAGCGGATATGGTATACCAAGGTATCCATGAACTACTCCAGTCTGACCAATCTTGCCGTAGTAGCCTGTCCCGGAGGCGAGGTTTTCGCGGATGAAGTGATCCTGCATCTGCAAGAAGGGTACCGCCGTAATTTTGAGGTGATGACCGCCGAATTGGCCGCCCGATATAACTTGGATGCCCCTAGGGCGGCGGCAGGGATCAATTTCATCAACGATGTGCTATCCCCCCCCGTACAGTACGTCAGTGGGGAAACAGGTGGTTTCCAGACTCCTCGGTTCAAGACTGCCACCCGGTTTAGCTTCTTTTCCAATGGGGAAGTAAAAGCAGAGATATTGGAATCTATCCGTGGTAAAGATGTCTATATTGTACAGGATGTGGAAAATCATTATCCGGTGCTTTTCAATGAGGGAAAGACCCGGCAGGTACTCTCGGTTAATGATCATCTGATGACCACCTTTGTTACCGTCGATGCGGTACGGCAGGCCGGAGCTGACCAGGTAACCCTGGTGATGCCCATTTATCCTTATTCCCGGCAGCATAAGAAAAAAGGCCGGGAGGGGCTCACCGCAAGCCGGGTGGGGAAGATCCTTGAATCCCTGGGGGTAAACCGGATCATTACCCTGGACATCCATTCCCGGGAGATTACCAACGCCTTTAACTGCCTGCGGCTTGAAAACCTTCATGCCAGTTATCAGATCATCCGATCCTTGGCCGGGCTTCCGGGGCTTGTATTAAACGATGATTTTGTGGTGGTGTCTCCTGATACGGGCGCAGTGGATCGGAATAAATTCTACGCTACCGCCCTCAAAAAACCCTTGGCCCTCCTGTATAAAGAGCGGGACTATTCCCGGATTTCCAAGGATGCCCTGGAAAACAACATTTCCGAGATAAAGCTCCTGGGAAATGTCCAGGGCAAGACGGTGTTCATGGCGGACGATATGGTGGGAACCGGCGGGACCCTCCTTAAAGCCATGCAATTTCTTAAAGACCAAGGAGCCGGCAAGGTGATAGCCGCCATCAGTCTTCCCCTCTTTTCTGGCGACGCGGTTTCGTATTTTGATGCGGCCTATAAAGCGGGGCTTTTTTTCCGTATCATCGGTACCAATGCCATCTACCATGAAGCGGTTTTGCAGCGGGAATGGTATATCACCGTGAATATTACTAAGCTCTTTGCCCAGACTATTTGCCGGCTGCACCAGGGCCTTTCCCTCAGTTCCCTGCTGGATAACCGGGATGTCATCGTCAAGCTCTTCGCAGAAACCTGATGTCGAGAACCCAAGCTCCCTGGATACTCTGTGTAGATATAGGTACTTCTTCCCTTAAAGCCGCGCTTATTGATACAGAAGGCCATGAAGCCGCCCTGGTCCGGGAGGCCTATCCTCAGAAGGGTTTTGTTTCCGGTACCATCCTTGCCGCAGATTGGGAGGATGCTTTGGCCCGGGCCTGGGGCCGGCTTGCTTCCCAGACCGGGGTACAACCAGAGGCGCTTTGTATCTCCGGGAATGGTCCTACCCTGGTTCCCCTTACCGCGTGGGGAGAAGCCTTAGTACCCCTGCATTGGTATGGTCCCCGCCTTGCGGCTGAGGATACTCCCCAGCCCCAATCCCTCTTTCTCCCCTATATCCGTTCCTTTATCCGGCACCGGCCCCAGGATTACGAAAAAACCAAGTACCTCTGTTCTGCCCAAGAATGGCTGGCATACCGGCTTGGGGCGGATCTGGTTACGACTTTACCCGCGGCGGCCTATGTACCCTATTATTGGGACCAGGGCCAGTGTGGTGCTGCAGGGGTGGATATCCGTTTGTTTCCCCCCTTCGTGAAACTGGGAAGCATCATCGGAGGGGTTTCCCCGGCTGGGGCTGCCCAGTTCAGCCTTCCCGCCGGGCTCCCCTTGGTGGCAGGAGGCCCTGATTTTATCATGGCCCTCATCGGGGTGGGAGCCTTGAAACCCGGTATCGTCTGTGATCGGGGAGGGACTTCCGAAGGTATCAATGTATGCAGTGCTTTCCCCATCGCCGGGGGAACGCTCCGGGTCCTTCCTCATCTGGACGAAGGCTTGTGGAATATCAGCAGTATCATTCCCGCTTCCGGCCGCTTGTTTGAATGGTTTAGAACCCTTACCGGCCAAGAGGAACGGAGTTACACGGAACTGCTGGCGGAACTTATCCCCCCCTATGGAACCTTTCAGCAATCCAAGACCCGGTTCTTCCCCAAGGATCCGCTGCCCGGGGCGGTCCTGTCCTTGGACGGGCCGGGCTTGATGAGCCGGCAGGAACTTGGCCGGGCAGTGCTGGAAGCAATGGGTTTCCTGGTACGGGATGCCCTCGCGGCGGTGGCCCGCCAGGGGTTTCCGGTTACCGAGATGCGGGTTTCTGGAGGACAAGGTAAAAACCCCTTGTGGAACCAGCTCAAGGCGGATCTCTGCGGGTGTACCCTGCTTATTCCTGAAATATACGACGGTGAACTGGCAGGAGACGGGGTCGTGGCATCGGTGGCTCTGGGGGAAAGCGCGGATGTAGCCGAAGCAGTGGGCCGGATGATCCGCATAAGGGCCCCCTATATACCCAGAGCTCAAACCCGGGACCAGTATACCGAACAGTACCGTTCCTATAGGGAGCTTAAGGGAAAGATCCGGGCTTGCGTGGCTGAGGGTATCCCTGCAGTTCTATGAGCGGCTTCCCATAACATCTTAAAAGAATATTGCCGAAATGGATTGACATTTTATTGCCAATTTCATAGTATTTACTTGTATTTACTAACAATATAAAATACAAGTAAATACTATGAAAATATAGGTGAAAATGAAAATTACAAGGGTAGATGTTTTTGTGTTGGATGATCCCGATAAAGCCCAATGGCACCCCATTTGGGTACGGATCCATACCGACGAGGGTATTTATGGCGACGGGGAGGCGGGATTGGCCTACGGGGTAGCTTCTTCGGCGGCTTTTGGTATGGTCAAGGATTACGCGGCCCTGATTATCGGAGACGATCCGCTGGACCATGAGACCATCTGGAACAAGCTCTACAAAACCACTTTCTGGGGTCAAAACGGCGGTCCCGTAACCTTTTCAGGTGTCAGCGCCATTGACATTGCCCTTTGGGACATCAAAGGCAAGTTTTTTAAGCGGCCCGTTTACCAGCTTTTGGGAGGTAAATTCCGGGACAAACTGCGGACCTACGCCAGCCAACTCCAGCATGGCTGGAGTGAAACCCGAGGTTTCCTGGGGAAGACCGAAGACTACGGGACCGTAGCCCGGGAGGTGGTGGAGAAGGAGGGCTATGACGCGATAAAAGTCGATTTTATCGCCATCGGTCCCGATGGCAAGCGGCGGAACCTGAACGGCGGTGAGCTATCCAAGCTCCTCAGCCCGGAGGACGCGGACCGTTTCGTGGAGCGGATGGCGGCAACCCGGGAAGCGGTGGGCCCCAAGGTGGATATTATTGTTGAGAATCATTCCATCACCGATGCCCAAAGCGCGGTTCAGGCGGCGGAGCGGATCAAAAAATACCATATTTTCTATTATGAGGAACCCGCCACGCCCAACCCCAAGCTTTTTGACTATATCCAGCAGCGGACCAACCTGCCCCTGGCCAGCGGCGAACGGATCTATTCCCGATGGCAGTATATTCCCTATTTTGAAAATTCTTCCCTCCAGGTGATCCAGCCGGATCTGGCCAATACCGGGGGTATTACCGAAGGGAAAAAACTTGCCGACGCTGCCTATATCTATGATGTGAGCGTTCAGCCCCACATCGCGGGGAGCCCCATTTCCATTGCGGCGGCCCTTCACTTGGAAGCGGCGATTCCCAATTTTATCATCCATGAACACCACTTTCCCAATCAGTATAACCGGAAGCTGGCGATCCATGATTATCAGCCCGAGCAAGGGTTTTTTACGGTTCCCGAACTGCCGGGACTGGGTAATGAAATATCTGAATTTGCCATCGCCCACAGCGTCAAAGTTACGATGAAATAAAAGGAGCGGAACATGAAAATTACCAAAGTTGATGTGATCCACATCGCGGCACCGACTGAACGACCCGGCTGGCGGCCGGTAATCACCCGGATATACACCGATGAAGGGATCTACGGAGATGGAGAGGCGGCCCTGGCTTATGGGGTAGCTTCCTCTGCGGCTTTCGGCATGGTCAGGGATTACGCTGCCCTGATCATCGGGGATGATCCTCTCCAACACGAGGTCATCTGGAACAAACTCTACAAGAACACCTTCTGGGGACAGAATGGCGGGCCGGTGATCTTCGCGGGGATTGCTGCCATTGATATTGCCCTCTGGGACATCAAGGGTAAATATTTTAACCAGCCGGTGTACCGGCTCCTGGGGGGAAAATTCCGGGAAGATCTGCGCTCCTATGCCAGCCAGCTCCAGTTCGGCTGGGGACCGGAACGGGAGACTTTGGGGAAAACCGCCGATTATGCCGAGGTTTCCAAAAAAGCGGTGGCCGAGGGCTACGATGCGGTAAAGATCGATTTCTTTACCTATGACCGAGACGGACGGCCCTTCACCCATGAAGAACAGGGCCGGCTTCTCTCCCCCTATTATCTGGATTTGATTGAGGAACGGGTCGCGGCGGTCAGGGAGGCCGTAGGCCCCTCGGTGGACATCATCGCCGAGAACCACTCCAATCCGGATGCCAACGGAGCGGTACAAATTGGGCAGCGGATCAAAAAATACAATATTTTTTACTTTGAGGAACCGAACACGCCCACCCCGAAGCTGGCAAAGGTCATCGGGGATCGGATCGGTATCCCCATCGCCCACGGGGAACGGGTCTACTCCCGCTGGCAGTACGCCCCCTATTTCGAAAACAGTTCCGTTCAGGTGATCCAGCCGGATCTGGGAAACACCGGGGGGATTACGGAGGGCAAAAAAATTGCGGATCTGGCCTATGTGTACGATGTGAACGTACAGGCCCATGTTTGCGCCAGCCCCCTTTCCACGGCGGCGGCGCTTCATTTTGAGGCGGCGATCCCCAACTTCCTCATTCACGAGCACCACCGGAACACCCTGATTAGGCATAATCAGGATCTCTGCATCCACAATTACCAGCCGGTGAAGGGCCGGTTCAATATCCCTGAGCTTCCGGGTCTGGGGAATGAGTTTTCCGAAAAGGCTTTGACCGGCGGCGATAAAATTACGCTGAAATGAGCTTGTTCCAAAAGCTGAAGTTTTGGAACAGCCTCAAATAATAGCGTTATTCAAAAACTTCAATTTTTGAATAACTTCCGGTTAAAAATAGCAAAATGCGGAGCATTTTGCGAGACTTGAAGCTAACCGAAGGTTAGCAGATATCCAACCGGGTTATCGAACAAGTCCGATTTTTCTATCAAAAAGGAGCGTAAAGATGAAACGTAAAAATGGATTCGTGTTGCAACAGGTGGGGAAGACGGCTATCCTCCTCATGGTTACGGCTGGGGTAATTTCCCTTTTAATCTCCTGTTCAAAAAAAGACACCGGCTCCGAGGCGGAACCCTTCAAGATACTGTACAAAAGCAATGTCCTTAGTGTTCCTCTCGTTACCATCGCGAAGGATCGTCATTATTTTGAGGAGGAAGGGTTGGCACCGGAATATATCATCCTTTCCAGTGGGGAGATTGAAGCCCTTAGTATTGGCAAGGCGGACATTATGCTCACCGGAATTATCCCCAGCCTTAGTTATGGCGCCCAGGGGGCTGATGTCCGGGTCGTGGGAGGCACCGCCTCAGGGGGAAATTTCGTGGTCACCAAACCAGAAAACGTCGCCGAACTGCAGGACCTCCAAAATTGGAAAGGGAAGCGGCTGGGGACGGTCCGGCTTTCCACCTCCGAAATGGTTTCCCGTTATTCCCTGACCCAGCTTGGCCTTGATGTAAGTCTGGGAAGCAAGGATATCACGTTTGTGGAGATTGACAGCTATCCCAACATAATTGAGGCGGTACGGAAGGGTACCACGGATATCGGTTTTGTGGATTCCGCCTATAAACAGTCCCTGGATGATTTGGGCCTGGCGATCCTTTTCCCCATGACCTATATGTTCCCCAGCTATGTATGCTGCCGCCAGACCGCCTACGCGGTCTCCCTGGCAGAGAGACCGGGAGCCTTTGTCAAATATTTCAAGGCCATACTCCGGGCATACAAGGATTACGTTGAGGATCAGGAAGAGGTCGTCAGGTTCCTGGCCCGGGTTTCTTCCCAGGAAGAAAGTTTTGTCCGTAATTATATTTACAATACCCACAATAACGCCAACCGGATTTTTAATCCCGATCCGGATTTGAAACGGGTAAGCTATGTATATGAAACCCTTAAAAGATTCGACTATGTGGAGAAGAAGGGTATAGAGGCCCAGGATATTGTGGATACCACGGTTTACAAGGAAGCCCTAGACGCAATCCTTGAACAGTATCCCGACGAGGATATCTATAAACAGTTGGCTGTGGATTATCAGGCAAATAACGTCAGCCTTTAGATTGCGGGAATTGGTAAATACCCCGGGGAGGGTTTCTCTGCCGGGGCGCTTGTTTCAATAACGGTGGAGTAATCAGAGGATGAGTAAAATTGAAATACAGGGTCTGGGGCTGACCTACATCACCGGGAAAAAGGAATTCATTGCCCTGGAAAACATTAACACGACGATCAATGAGGGGAAATTTTTTTGTATTATTGGTCCATCAGGCTGTGGCAAGAGTACCCTCCTGAGCGTACTGGAAGGGTTGATCCCGCCCACCGTGGGGCAGGTTCTTATCGACGGGGTTCCCATAAAAGGCCCCGGCAAGGAACGGGCGGTGGTATTCCAGCAATACACCCTGTTCCCCTGGATGACGGCAAAACAGAATGTGGTTTTCGGCATGAAACAGGTACGGCAGGACCTTTCGGGCCGTCAGTTTGAAACCGTGGCGGAGGAATTCCTGTTCAAAGTAGGCTTATCGGACTTTATGGATAAGCTGCCCGGAGAACTTTCCGGAGGTATGCAGCAGCGGGTGGCTATAGCCCGGGCGCTGTCGGTGAACCCCCATATCCTCCTCATGGATGAACCCTTCGGCGCGATAGACGCCAAGACCCGGGTGACGCTGCAGGAGCTGCTCCTCAAACTCTGGGCGGAGGACCGGGAGAAAAAGACCGTGGTTTTTGTAACCCATGATGTGGATGAGGCGCTACTGATTTCGGACAAGATCATTTTTATGAAACCCAAAACAGTGGGTCGGGAAATTCCGGTGAATCTTCCCCGCCCCCGGAACAAGGAATCCCTTTTTGACAACGAGGAATACCGCCGTATCCGGGCTCAGTTAGTGGGCCTTTTCTATCACAATGTTATCGAACAAATAGGAGGAGAAGAGGTGGTTTTATGAGTAAACCAGAACTCCCGGAATTGGGGCTTAAAGGGCGGATTTTTAATATACCAACCCTGCTGTTTTGGTTTATGGTTGCCCTGATTTTTATTCCCGGTCGTATGGTATTACGGACCCGGATGTACAATTCCACCGTTTTTCTGCTGGTAATAATTGCCGCCTATATATTTTTCCAGGTAAAAGTTTCAAAAGAAGATAAGCGGCAGGCGGCCCGGGATGTGGCGTCCATCGTATTTGGTTTTCTGGCCCTCTGGGAACTGATGACCTCGAAGCTGGATCTGCTGCCCTATGTTTTTGTCCCCGCGCCGGAAAATGTCTTTTATATGTATGCCCGGGACTGGCGGCTCATTTCCAGCGGTTTCTTTCGTTCCATATTCCTCCTCTTAACCGGTTTTCTCTATTCCCTGAGCCTAGGCATTTCCCTGGGGATCGCCGTGGGATGGAATCCCCGGCTTAGAAAAGCGGTGTTTCCCATCGCCAAGGCCATAGCCACGGTTCCCGCGATGATTTACGGCCCCTATCTGGTGGTGATGATGCCCACCTTTACCAGCGCCTCCATCTTGGTCATTTTCTGCGGCACCTTCTGGAACTTCTTTATGAATATGATAAACCGGGTAGGGACCATCGATCAAAGAATTATCAATACCGCAAAAATTCTGAATGTGAAAACCAGGACCATGCTTTTCGGTATTATCCTGCCCTATACCATGCCCCGGATTATTAACGATATGACCGTATCCCTCTCCATCTCGGTGATGACCCTGACGGTAGCGGAGATGATTGGGGCTGACCGGGGTATGGGTTTTTATGTGAAACGTTCCCTGGATTACGCCAATTATACCCAGGCCTTTGCGGGAATCTTCTTTATTGCCCTGGTCATTACCTTCTTGAATGTTCTTATCGCACTTTTGAAAAAGAAACTGGTTATCTGGAACTACTAACACCATAAAGGCGGAATTACTATGGCTGATATTAAAACCAATCTAATGGAATTGATAGGGGATACTCCCATTCTGGAACTGACCCAACTGGAACAAATTTACGGCCTCCCGGCGCGGCTTCTGGGAAAGCTGGAATGTTATAACCCTGCGGGGAGCGTTAAAGACCGGATCGCCAAATCCATGATCGAGGATGCGGAGGGAAAGGGGCTCCTTAAACCCGGGGATATCATCATTGAACCCACCAGCGGCAACACGGGTATAGGCCTCGCGGCGGTGGCCGCGTATAAGGGCTACCGGCTTATCCTTGTCATGCCCGATTCCACCAGCCCGGAACACCGGAACCTCCTCCTGGCCTATGGGGCGGAATTGATCCTGACCGATGGAGCCCAGGGAATCAAGGGGGCCATCGCCAAATCGGAAAAGCTGGCGGAGAAAACCCCCCGCAGCTTTATCCCCGGGCAGTTTATAAATCCCGCAAATCCCGCGGTTCACTTTGCCTCCACAGGCCCGGAAATATGGCGGCAAACCGATGGCAAGGTAGACATTTTTGTTGCCGGTGTTGGTACGGGGGGAACCATCACCGGAATCGGGGAATTCCTCAAATCCCGGAATCCCCATATAAAGATCATCGCCGTGGAACCCGAGGGTTCTCCTTTTTTATCCGAGGGAAGAAGCGGGCATCACCGGATTCAGGGCATAGGCGCGGGTTTCATTCCGGCGGTATTAAATACCGGCATCTATGATGAGGTTATCAGGGTGAAGGATGCCGATGCTTTTACCACAGGCAGAGAAATTGCCCGCCGGGAGGGTATCCTGGTAGGAACTTCTTCCGGCGCCGCGGCCTGGGCCGCTATTGAGGCGGCGAAACGCCCGGAAAGCCACGGGAAAAACATTGTCGTCCTCCTGCCGGACATGGGAGACCGGTACATCTCCACCCCGCTTTTTAAGGATTCCCTTCCCCCGGCATAGGGCTAAACAAGGAACCTCAGCTAAATTGCTGTTTCTGACTCCCCAATAAAGCCCAAGCGCCCAAATTTCGTCATAATCGCCAGGATCAACCACGGGTAACGTGAGTTCGACAGAGAGAAAAAAGCCCGCCTGACTTTAGTTCGCCGAACTTTAGTTTGCCGAACTTTAGTTCGCAATTACGCGAATTTATTCGAATAATTCGCTGAAATGAGCGTTCCTTCGCGGATTCCATTGAACTCACGTTATGGTACGCCGGTTCACGGGGGGGATCGGGATTTCCCCAAAATGTCCGGCACAAGCGAAAAAACGAGTAGTTTTTTCAACAATCCGGTCAGGTTGCCTTTGGGTCAGCTTCTCACATGAAGTCCCTTTGGGTGGATACTGCCGTATCAGTCCGTTGGTGTGTTCATTATGGGGCATTACATTTTTACCTGCAGGAGCCCTGGGTTGCCCTGAAGCATCCCTTCTCAAACTATCCGAAAGGTGATACCCTCCCCATACGAAGGAACAGGTAAATCATGGATATGCAAAGCATGGTGAAGAACTTACATCCTCTGGAGGTCAAGATCATCCGCCATTATACTCGGGGGGATGAACTGACTATCGAAAAGGTGGAGGCTGAACTCAATCTTAAGCCCGGTAACGGGAATCAGGCCCTGTCATGGCTTCAAGGCAAGGGTATTGTGGCGGAAATCTGCAGGGAAACCCGGGTGTTCTTTGAACTGACCGGCTTGGGCCGGGAATGGAAGGAAAAGGGCACCCCTGAAGAGCGGCTCCTTGAGCTGGTCCGCAAGGGCTCTTCTCCTCAGAGTTCAGGGCTCCCGGAGATTGCCCGCACCCTGGGACTGGATACGAAAACCGCGGGGAGCGCTTTTGGCACCCTCTCCAAGCTGGGCGTACTAGGCATGGATGAAAACAAAGGGGTTCTGGTTTTGGAACCCCTCAAAGCTATGGGTAAGGCAGCGGACTATTTTTCCCTGGTTCGGGGGCTTTTAACGAAAGCCGCAAATACACCAGAAGGATTACTTCCCTGGACTGATTTATCCGAGGCGGAACAGACCCTCATGAAGGGTCTGGCTAAAAAACGGGGCGCCGCAGCTTCGGCCTTCCGGGAAATAGACCGGGAACGGGTGTTCTTCGGCTTTACCACGGACATGCAGGATTCGACCAACCGGGACGCCCTGGCCCGGGCCTTAGAAGCCGCAGGAATCACCGGAGATGAAATTGGCACGCTCACCCCGGAAATGCTCGTCCAGGGTACGTGGAAGGGAAAATCCTTCCGTTCTTATAATATGCAGGTTCCCCCAGCCCGGCTCATAGTGGGGAGGACCAATCCCTATGCCCAATTTCTCGAAGAGGTAAAAGATAAACTGGTATCTCTGGGATTTGAAGAATTCGACGGTCCTTTGGTGGAAACGGAATTCTGGAATTCGGATGCCCTTTTTATGCCCCAGTTTCATTCGGCCCGGGACATTCACGATGTCTATCACCTAGCCGCGCCCACCCATGCGGCAGCTATCGCCGAACCGTGGCTGAGCCAGGTAGCTGCGGCTCATGAAAACGGCGGTAAGACCGGAAGCCGAGGGTGGAACTATACCTTTGACCGGGCGTTTACCCGGCGGCTCATACTCCGCAGCCAAGGGACGGTACTTTCCGCCAAAACCCTCCCGCAGGCAAAAATCCCCGGTAAGTACTTCGGTATTGTCCGTTGTTTTCGCTATGACCGGGTCGATGCTACCCACCTTTCAGACTTCTATCAGACCGAAGGAATCGTCCTGGGAGAAGGGGTAAATCTCAAGACCCTCTTGGGCTTCCTGGAAATGTTCGCCCTCGAAGTGGCTGGGGCCAAGGAAGTAAAGTACGTTCCCGGGTACTTTCCCTTTACCGAGCCTTCGGTGGAGGTCCACATCAAGCATCCGGTCTTAGGCTGGTTTGAACTGGGGGGTTCAGGGATATTCCGTTCTGAGGTAACCGCATCCTTGGGGGTACAGGTCCCGGTAGCGGCCTGGGGTCTGGGCATAGACCGAATGGCCCTCATGACCCTGGGGCTTAAGGATCTGCGGGATCTGTTCAGTTATGATCTGGAACAGGTGCGGCTCCGGCGGAATACCCCCCAGGCAGAATAGCAGTACCGGCACCCCCGGTATTGCACGGGCTAGGGCTTTTTTTCCGGGAGGTCCGTTAAAGCCCCGGCAATCAGGTCATTCCGGGCCGATGCAAAGGCATTGGGATGGATTGCCGAAAGGGGGGTCTTATCGGTTCCACCGGCTCCGGTAATCACCGAAATGCGGCCTGCCGGGTAATGCGTGAGGGTTTGGGCGAATGGCGCAAAGAGGGCTTCAAAATTATCGATGAGCCATACCCGGCGGGCCTCTCCTTGCGCCTCTTTCATGGTTTTAAGGGTAACTTCAAGCTGTTCTATTTCAGCCTGGGCCACTTCATACCAGCCTGAAACCTCGGCCTTGGCCTTGAGGATGGCCTTGTCCCGGGTTGCCAGCGCAGGGGTTATGATTTCCGCCTGGTACCGGTTCTTAAGCAGGGCGATGTTCTGTTTTTCCGCTTCCAGCTCCGCAGTAATCCCCGCAACCCGGGCCCGGGCATTGGCCGCTGCCTGTTCGACCCCCACCGTTTGCCGCTGGGTTTCCTCGGCCAAGCTGACCCGGACTTCCGCTTTAAGTTGCTCCAATTCATTCCTGAGATGCTTAACCTCGGTTTCGCCCCGCCGGGCCTCGGCTTGTTCCGCTGCCGCAGCCTTGGCTTCTGCCTGAGCTTCCCGAGCCTTAGTCTCTGCATGGGCCGACTGGATCCGCTTCAACAGGGCAATATAGAGATCCGGTTCCTCGACTCCGGGTAAACGATGGTCGTCTACATCCGCAATATTCATGGTGGTAATTTCCAAGCCGAGGTTTTCCAGGTCGCTTTTACAGACATGGATCATCTTCGCTACCAGGGTATCCTTGTCCTTCATCACCTGTTCCGGAGTCATGCTGGCGATGGAGTCCCTCAGATGCCCTTCAATCACATCCCCGGCTATTGTAGCCAGTTTTTCCCGGTTAGCCGCCAAATCCAGGATCCGGGTAACGGCATGGGACCGCCCTGCTTCGTTCCCTGCAATGGCAAAGGAGACCGTAGCTTTGACGTTGAGGGGCACGATCCCTGCGGCAATGGCAGAATCCACCACTACTTCTATAGTAATAGGGGTAAGATCGAATTTACTAAACCGCTGCAGGACGGGAATAATAAAGGCCCGGCCTCCAGAAAAGGTACGAAACCCTTTGGGCTTTCCTGAACCGGTAATCACCCCTAATTCATTACCACCGACGATTTTCATATTGGTGAGGAGTTGAATAAGGATCGTAATCCCCACCAAACTGCCGAGAACCGCGATAAAGATTATCATAGAGAACCTCCAGGCATGGCCAGGGTCTTCACATCCACCCCCAGGGCTTCGGTGAAGGTCTTAAGAAAATCCGCAAAAGCCCGAGGACCCCGGTTTACCGCGCCGGAAAAGCCCTCCTCATCGTCCATGACGATATAGGTATCCACCGAAGCAGCAGCAGTGGCGGCCATGTAGTGCTCAAAGAGTAACGGCAATTTCTGCTTAAGGAATATGACGCTGGAGGCATCATCGCCGTACCGGGCCAGAAGTTCCGCCTTCTTCTTGAGTATATCGTTGCGGGTGGATTGGAGAATCTCTACAGCGGCCCGTTCTCCGAAAGCAATGATCCGGGCTTCTTCTTCCCGAGCCTCTGCTTCCAGGGTAACCGCGGTGCGGTTCTTGAGTTTCTGTAATTCCACCAGCATAGCTTGTACCGCGGCTTCCCCGGAATTGGCCGCTTCCGCTATCGCCTGGTCGGCCTTGAATTTCGCCTCTTTGATAAGCCCTGCGGCTTCCCGGCGGTATACCTCAAGCTCCTGCCGGGCGGCAATGATGGCCTCATCAGCCTGATGTTTCGCCACGGCAATCCGTTTATGCCCATCGCTTTCCGCCTGTTCTGCAATGGCCCGCAGGCGTGATTCTTCGATTTCCACCTGCCGGCGCTTCTCCGCCAGGGTTTTCTGGGCAAGATTGGCAATATAATTAGAAGTATCCCAAATTTTCTGTAAAGAAACGGAAACCACCTTCATCCCAAAAGAGCGGAGATCCGAGTTGATGTCCGAGAGGAGTTCCGCCCGGAACTGGGCCCGCTCACCCATAGTCCCCTCATCCCCAGGTTCCCCGGCATCTTCCATGCCGATAGCCTGAAGCGGGGTAGCTTTGTTCAGGGCCCCCCGGAAATTACCCACCAAGGTTTGCTGCACTTGGTCGTGGATCTGCTTGGTATTTTTACCCATGAGCCGTTCCACCGCACTGTACAGCATCGCTTCATCGTCGTCGTCAATACAAACACAGGCCGTAGCATCCGCTCCCACGGTGATACCATTGGCGCTATTTACCCCCTCAATCCGAACCACAATAGGAAACACATCCAAGTCCAGGGAGCCCAGCGCCTGGAAATAGGGGATCACTAAGGCCCGTCCCCGGTTTACCGAAAACCCGAAGGTACGGCCATGACGCTTGGTCTTTTTACCGGTAATCACCAGGATCCGGTCTGGATGACTCACATGGATACAAGACTTGATTATCCCGATAAGCACTATAAACGCCCCTATCCCCAAGCCTCCAAAGATAAGCCCCTGGGCGAGGTTACTGAAAGTGATATACATTTTCCCCCCTTCTTTCGATAGTAGTCAGGACCTATGCCCCTTATCAAGTAGACAGTTTCCTTTCGATGAGCGCCCTTCTGCAACCCACGGCTATGTGCCGCCGCCTATGACATAATACCAGCTTTCATCGAAATCAACGATCTGGACCTCCGTTCCCTTGGCAAAACAAGCCCGGGGATCTTTGGATCGCACATAGAGTTCTGTTTCCTTGCCAAATTGCCGCACCACTGCCTTGCCCCCTGCGCCTGGCGCCACCGGTACGGTAATTAGCGCCTTTTCCATGATAAATTCACCCGGTTTAAGGGATGAATCCAGGTCCCGGCGTACCAGTTTCCGCAAAAAATGAGCCATAAGGAGGATACCCGCGCCAACCCCAGCACTCCAGAGAAGGCTTTTACCCGGGGTATGCCCCAAAAACAGTGCGAACAAGCCCGTAGGACCGGCTCCTAAAGAAAAATAAACCCCGGCCCTGAGGCATCCCAATATCTTGGTAAGGACCTGAATCCCCGTATCCCCTGGAGCTAACCATGAACCTCCCGGGGAACTAGGATCTGCCTCATCGGACACCTCCCCCTCCTGTACCGGTTCTCCTGGATCCCCCTCATCGGTTCCTTTCTGGTCAAGGATGCCGAAAAAATCCGCTACCGTAATACCCACGCCGAATAAGGAGAGCGCTCCATAGATGATAAGAAGGGGTTCCATAATCTTTGTTAAGTATCCGCTGGTTTTTGGTATATTGCAAGGTAGTTGCACCTTCCCTTAGGGTATTTTAGCTCAAAAAAGTACGCTTAAACCCATAAGGGTAGGGTTTCAAAAGGCAACCCTTTGAAACAACCGCATTAAAGAAGGAACATTTACTAAAAACCAGTTGCAAAGGTAAGAGATTGTATTATAAGATGATACTATGAAACGATATAGCATACTTTTATTAGTCAATTTTATCACACTGACCGCCTTTGCTGAGGAAGCATTGGAGTTTTACACCAATGAACTCAACAACGCCCTTACCGTTGCTGATCAGCTGAGTATATTGCGGATCGTACGGGATGCAGAATTAGAGGATTCTGCTTCTTTTTATGCTTCGGCCTTGAGCCGTCTCCTCAGGGTATATCCTAACATCAGGGATAACCAGGAAGTGGATGCGGCAGATGAGTGTGCGAGGCTCATTACGGATCAATTGAGTGAGGCTCAATATACCGAAGCAGGGCAGGATCTCTGGAAGGCAGTACAGGTTTTCCGCAATCCTTTGGTCAAGTCGGATGCCCTTATTGCCTTGGGTAAAGTGGGAGCCACTGATTTACTTCCCCAAGTAGTGCAGACCCTGCTGGATACCAATGCAGAACCGAGCTCCAATCGGATATCCGGGGAACGCATTGCCTATGGGGCGATCCTTTCACTGGAAAATTACAAGGATCCGACGGGGTATCTGCCGGTGTTTTTTGCGGCTCATGGCTGGTATTCCCAATGGGTGAGGAACCAAGCGGAAACCTCCTTGCCCCTCATTGCGGAGGACCCCTCTGAGGCATTGATCGATGTAATCCATAGACCCGGTTATGCCTACATCTATAAGTATCTTGCCCTCAGGTCCCTGGAGGAATCCGAGATTGCCGATGAGTCAAAGGCACAGGCTGCTTTGGCCGCCCTCTATGAAGGCTGGAGGGGGTCGACGAATGCCCCCCAGCAGCGAAGAGATTTGGCGAGTATGCGTAAACTCGCCATTGATATGATCCGGCGGTATGGGATCGAAGATGAAACGGTGTATCCTCTGTTGGAACGATCCTATATGAGAGGGGTTGATGAAGAAGAACGGATCGGCGCCATAGGGGCTTTATCGAAAATCGGTACTGAAGATGCGGCAAACCTACTGGTTTTCTTCATTGCTCTGATAAACAATAGCTTAGAAAGAGGCATTTTGACCCCGCAGGATGAGCGGTTTCTTCGGGCCTTGCTGCCTGCTTTAGGCGCTACGGGTCAAGCCGTAGGGGAACCGGTCCTCCAGCAGGTGCTTGCCCATAACTGGACTAGCGGCATCCATACCCTGGCCCGGGAGGCTCTGGATAGCATCGGGGATTAAAAGCACAAAGCGGCAATTCGGCGTTGCCGAATTGCATAATTCACAGAATAGTTTCCACCGCACGACTGCAGGGTGGAAACTATTCTGCCAAGATATGTAAAATTGCTTCCGGTGATGTAGCAGTCAGAATTTCCGCCCGTTTTTCCGAGCTTTTAAAGAGTAAACTTATTTCCGCAAGAAACTGCAGATGAGGGCCGGTTTTTTCAACAGGAGAAAGGGTCATGATGAATATCCTACAGGGCTGGGCATCCAGAGAATCAAAGTCAACCGGGGAATCAGAAACTCCGATACAAGCCACCAAATCACGAATCGTTGCACTCTTTCCGTGAGGAATGGCAATACCATGTTTCATACCGGTAGACATTTTCTGTTCCCGCTCCATTACCGCACTAAAGGCTGCTGCCCGGTCCGGTATTTTATCCGCTGCAACGAGTATGTCCAACAGTTCGTTGATTATTGCTTCTTTAGTAGTCCCCTTCAAATGAAGGCTGATAGTTTCTTTTGAAAGTACTGTCTTGAGGTTCATGGTTTTAGTGTAAGGTCCTCTGTATGAAAAGTCAAGGATTTCCGTTTGGTTTCGCTATGAAGCAGGTCCAGGCTTTTTATCCCTCCGTTTATCCCTTATGATGAACCGGTAAGGATGGTTCAGCTTCCTAAGATGGGTAATCCCCTGTTGGAATTATGGGGTTATCCCCGGGTCTGTGTGTATACCGAACCCCTTTGGGGTCTTTCTGGGATTGTCTCATGGTGGAGGATGCTGAAAAGAGCCGGATCACCCGTTGTCGCCGGTACGCGCTCACGACCCCGAAGGCATTAAACCCGGTGCAAGGCGGTTTTGTAAAACCTGATGATATGCTAGGCTGGGGTATGCTTATACAAAGTACCATCGGTTCTCATCGCATCAAAATATCCTGGGGGCTGATGCTGGTGTTGGTGCAGTGTTTTGGCGTACCCTTGCTCTATGCCAAGGTACCGGTCAAACTGGCCCTTATTCCTGAGCATCCTCGGCCTGGAGAACCGGTAACCGTGGGTATGACTGCAGGAACCCTTGAGGAAAAGGAAAACGGCCTGTTCCAGGCAGTACTCATCAATACCCAGGGGCAAGGGCTGACTAAAGCATCTTTTTTTAATCTCCCTATACATACGGACGGTACCTCCCTTAAAGCCGCGATTCTGACGGTTCCCTGTACCGCAAGGCCAGGACCCGCCTGGATCCACGTAGAATATGCGGGAAGGAGTATCGGAAAAATCGAGCTTACCATTGAAACTCGTGCCTTTGTTTCCGAAGAAATCCCCTTGGATGAGGCCAATACAGCACTGCGAACCGTCCAGGATCCGCAAAAAACCGCCGAGGCAGTGGTATTATGGGGCATCCTCAACCGTACCGGGACTGCGGTATATACCTCCGGGCCTTTTACCGCCCCGGTTACCTCCACACGAAGGACCAGTTTCTTTGGAGATCGCCGGGTTTTTATGTATGTAGACGGTTCCCGATCAACTTCGATTCATGGGGGTATTGATTACGGCGTTCCCCGGGGAACAGAAGTCCGATCCTGTGCAGCCGGGAAGGTGGTCCTCGCCCGCTCCCGGATTGTTACCGGTAATTCGGTGATCATCGAACATCTCCCCGGGGTCTATTCCCTTTATTATCACCTGGACCATATCGCCGTACCTGAGGGAGCTCTGGTAAGCAGCGGTACGGTCCTCGGTCAGTCCGGGGCAACCGGCCTTGCAACTGGTCCCCATCTGCACTGGGAAATCCGGGTAGCCGGGGAAAACACCGACCCCGATGCCTTTGTTTCCCGGCCCGTCCTTGACACAAATGCTCTTTTAAGTAAGATTAGATAAAGAGGTTCTTTAACTAATGCTCACCATACGCATGGAAAGGGGGTGATTTTTTTGGCGCATATCATCGTGGATGATAGTGAGATATTGGAAAAAGCCATCAAGCGTTTCAAACGGATGGTGGAAAAAGAAGGTATCATCAGGGAATTTAAAAAGCGGGAATATTATGAAAAGCCCTCGACCATTCTTAACCGGAAAAAAAAGGCAATTCAGCGGAAACTGCTCAAAAAATCCCGAAAAGGCAGAGCCGATTACTAGGATCCGGGGGACTTTGTGGGGTATACCCGAGGGTATAACGTACACCCTTATAGTGAAGTCCCCCTATTGATGAAGGTAATGAGAGCAATCAAGGACGGTACATGACTGCAAGGTATACTAACATGGTAAAAGGCTATCCCAAAATTCCCCATACGTTATGGGTAGGAATCGGCGTATTCCTGGTTTTGCTCTCTGTTTCTTGTAGAACCCTTTCTCCCCTTACCACACCGCCTGAAACAATTCATACGAAGTTTGCGACTCCTGAAGATATCCTTCCCCAATGGCAGCCTTTTGCCGCATCCTTGAGCCCGGGGCTTGCCTATTTTGAGGGGACCATTCAGAAACCGAAGCTGCGGTTTTGGGCCTTACGGGTGGATCTGACTGAACCGGCTTTGCGGATTGTGGTGAGTGAAAAAGAAGGGCCCCCCAGTGAGGATGGCACTATTGACGGCGTCATTCCCAGCACCAAGATCACCAGTTTTGTCCGGCGCTATGATTGCCTTGCAGGGATAAACACCAACCCCTTTAGTCCGGTATCAGGGAAAGAAGGAGAGGATCGGACCATCGTGGGGATAACCGTTTCCCAAGGGACGATCGTAGCCCTTCCTCATCCCTCCTTTGACGGTTTGGTGTTTTATGATGATGGAAAAGCCGCTATCGTAAACCAAGCTGCATTAACTGAGGAGCAGTTCCGCACCATCAGGAACGCCGTAGGTGGATTTTATGCGGTACTACGGGACGGCGCCGTCCTGGAAGGCGCGTTTACCCGGGGAAACGTCCGGCATCCCCGAAGCGGGGTCGGCGTATCTGCCGATGGGGGTATCCTGTATCTTTTGGTCATTGATGGACGGCAGCTTGGCAGTATAGGAGCCACCGAAGCTGAGGTGGGCCTTATATTACAAAAATTAGGCGCCCTTGACGGTCTTAACCTTGATGGAGGGGGTTCCACTGCTTTGGCTTTGAGGTTCCCTGACGGTAAGGTCCGGGCCGTCAATACTCCCATCCACAAGCTCATTCCCGGCAGGGAACGAGGGGTGGCTACCTGCCTCGGAATCGCCTTGAACCATGAATAAACCGATCACATACCATCACACCGTCAACTCCTCCAAAATCGTCCGATGATTTTGGAAAATTCTCCGATGATTTCTAAAAATCCTCCGGTCTTTTGGGATAAAATCAGCCTCCCCGAGGAGAATGGAGGCGCCAGGCGGAGAAGCGGAAACCGATCGGTTATGTGTACGTTGGCTTGCTTGTAACCGGGGAATTCACAGGCTTTTCACCGCATCAGAGCTAGAGACCGCACTGACCGAATAGGGTAAAAGGCGAGGCTCATGCAATTTTGAACTTCGACACTTCCCTCACCAGCACATCAATACTTTCTTTATTCTCCCCACTGATGGTATTCACCCGGTTTACCGCCACATTAATCTGATCCGCCCCGGTGGCCATTTCGTTCATCCCGTTGCTTATCTCCTGGGTCATCACTTCCAGATTCTTGCTTTCCTGAATGACCTGTTTGCTTCCCTCAAGCATCTCCGTGGAACCATCCTTGACCCTTTGGGTCAGTTCGTTCAATTGCTCTACCGCCTCAAGAATCTGCTTGCTTCCCGCTCCCTGTTCTTCCATGGCATTGCGGATATGTTCCTCCTGATCCGATACGGTCCTGACCCCGCTGTTTATGGCTTCAAACTTAGTCAGCACGTTTTCGGTGGACTTGGTTATCTTGTCGATGGAATCCTTGATCTTATTAAGGACCGCGGAAATGGTCTTGGACTGCTCTCCTGAATTTTCCGCCAGTTTACGGATCTCATCTGCCACCACCGCAAAGCCTTTGCCCGCTTCCCCGGCATGAGCCGCCTCAATCGCCGCGTTCATGGATAAAAGATTCGTCTGGCTGGAGATGTTTTCCATCACCCCATTGATTTCCAAAAGCCCTTCGGATTCCCGGGCGATCTCCTGGATATCCGTTGCCACTTCCTGCAGGCCGGAACGGCCTACTTCGGAGGCTTCCATCAATTCTTTGACATTATCTGAGTTCTTTACCAGGGTTTGGGTAACGGATTGGACATTAGCGAGCATCTCCTCAATGGCCGACGAAGATTGGGATACACCGGCGCTTTGATGGTCTACATGACCTTTCAGTTTATCAATGTTTAGGGTGATCTGTTCCATCATCACATGGGTTTCTGTTACCGAGGCGGATTGATTAATTACCCGCCCCTTGATGCTCTGGATATTTGCGGTAATTTCATTAATCGCGGCGGCGGTTTCGGTCATATTGCCGGCGAGCTCGGTTCCCACATCAAAAAGTCTGGCGGATTGATGCTTAATGGTCATCACGAGGTTTTTAACCTTATCCAGGGTTCTGTTAAAGACGACGGCCATATCGCCGATTTCGTCTTTGCGATGGATATCCAACTCCTGAGTCAAATCCCCCTCCCCCAGGGCGGTAAAGATTTTCATCACCTGTTTGAGGGGATTGCTGATGGAACGGGCAATCATAAATGCCGCGGCGGCTATGGTAAGGAGCATTACCACGCTTATGATGATACTCAGACGGAGCATCCGCAAAACCGGCGCATTGATGATCCTATGGGATATCCCTATTGCCAGCGCCCAGGGAGTAGCCGTTTTTCCTACGGGAATAGGGGTAGAGAAAATATCATACCCGGCTTCCACGCCGTCCATAATCACGACGGTTGGGAACTTTAGCCGCTCGCCCGCTTGTACGGCTTTCACAAAATCCGGCAATCTATCCCCTGCCATATCCCCTTCGGTAAGGCTCATGGATTTTCCAAGCCGGGAAGGATCAAAATGTCCTGTAACAAGCCCCCCGTTGCTAAAGGCTGCGGCTACACTGCCTTCGTAGGGCCTGATGGCCGTTACTATTTCTTGAATCTTGGACAGGGCAATATCGACACCCGCAACGCCGACGGCCTGGCCGTCCTTTTTTATCGGGACGACCAGCGAGGTAATCAGCGTATCGACTCCGTGGATATTATAAAAATAGGGTTCTATCACGGTTTCCTTTCCGGTCTGCAGGGGAAGAAGGTAAAAATCACCAGCCCCGCTCACCGTATAATCCACGAGGGCCTCCAGTTGGATGCCCTCTCTGGTGCGTGGCCAATAGGAGATGAACCTGCCCGTTTGATCCGTACCCGGGGTGTTGGCGTACAGGGCGTCAAGGCCGTCCAACGCGTTTGGTTCCCAACAGGTCCAGGTAGAAGCTATTTCCGGGTTTGATACGGCCAGTTGTTCAAGCAGGATGTTGTAGAACACCCGCCGTTCCTCGAGGGGTATCTTCTCATAGGATTCCATCGACTGGGCCAGGGATCGGGCAATGGAAAAACAAGATTCCAGCCATAATCCAAGCTGACTAGCCTCATGGTTTGCCAAATTATTCATCTCCCGGTCAGTCAGTACCGTAATTTGCTTTTGGGAACTGTACAAAATAGTTCCCAAGAGAATGCCGATTCCTGAAAGGATAAGGGTAATAATCATAAGGACAAGTTTATTACCTATTTTCATAGCCCACCTCCTGCAATTAATTAGGGCCTTTCTCAAACTCGGTTAGTTTTAGAACTATCTTACTTTTAGAACTATCTTACTTTTAGAACTGTCTTACTATATTACATTATTCTCTCGGGATATGGAAGTGGCTTTCCCCCAAAAATATCCAGGAACCTGCTCCTGGTATAGGGGTACCTGATGGTTTCATGCTCGCAGTAAGGGCATACAGCTTATCCCTCCCGCTTCGTCCCGGCGCAGCCGGACCTCCACGTTGTAGAGGGTGCGGATAAGCTCGGAGGTGAGTACCTGGGAGGGGGGACCATCCGCGGCAATGATACCGTTGTGGAGGGCCAGTACCCGGTCGATAAAAAGAAAGGCCTGTTCCGGGTTGTGGGTGCTCATGATGATGCTGTAACCTTGACGGCTCAGGGCCTTGACCTGGAGCAGGACCCGGATTTGGTTGCCGTAATCCAGGTTGGCAGTGGGTTCGTCCATGACCAATAAGGTTGCCTGCTGGGCTAGGGCCCGGGCAATCAGAACCAACTGCTGCTCGCCGCCACTGAGGCGGATAAAGTCCCGGTTCCCGAAGTCTGCGATACCCAGCCGTTCCAGGGCATCCGCCGCGTGTTGCCTCTGCCGAGCATCCGGGCTTGCCCACTCCTTACCTTGGGCAGCAGTACCCATGAGGACCATATCCAGAACTGAATAATTAAACGACGGATAATGGTTTTGGGGCACGTAGGCGATGGTCTTAGCCATGAGCCGAGGGCTTTTATGGCGGATGTTCCCGCCCTCAAGCAGTACCAGGCCGGAATACCCCTTTTCAAGGCCCAGGATGCAGCGGAAAAGGGTGCTCTTCCCCACACCGTTGGGGCCCAACAAACCTAAGAGTTCCCCCCTCGTAAGAGAAAAATCTATGTCCTTGAGTATTACCCGATCCCCATAAGCAAACCCCAACTTCCGGGCATCAAGGAGGATGTCCGTAGAAGCGGAGGCGCTTGCCGAACCACCTGCAAGCCCCGGTACGGCTGTATTCACCAGGCTTCCCCCTTCCGGGTGATGAGCCAAAGAAAGAAGGGCGCCCCCACCAGGGAGGTGAGAATCCCCAGGGGAATCTCCGTGGCAAAGAGGTTCCGGGAAACGTTGTCGATCATAAGGAGAAAGATGGCTCCAAAAAGCATGGAAACCGGCATGAGTTCCTGGTAGTTGTTACCGACGATCCGCCGGGTCAAATGGGGAATCACGAGCCCCGCCCAGCCGATGATACCGCTGACCGAGACCGCGGCAGCGGTGATGAGGGTCGAACAGAGAATAACCAAGGCACGGGTACCCCGGACATGCACCCCCATAGACTGGGCTTCTTCTTCACTCAACGTGAGGAGGTTGATCCGCCACCGGAAGATAAAAAGAGGGACCAATCCTAGGATCATGGGGATGATCACAAAGGAAAGGTCCGAAGGTTTGGTTTTTGCCAGAGAACCCATGAGCCAGTATACGATTTCCGGCAGCACGTTGTTGGGGTCCGCGACGAGTTTCATAAAGGAATTGACGGCGCTGTGGAGGGAAGAGATCATGAGCCCCGCCAGGATGAGGCCGATAATTTTTTTACCTCGGGCCCGGTTCCCGATGATCATGACCAGGGTAATGGTGATAAGACTGGCGCAGAAGGCGAAAGCGGTGATCAGGTAGCCCGGCAGCCGGAGCAGGATCGCCAGGGTTGCTCCGGTAGCGGCGCCGCTGGAAGCCCCCAGGATATCCGGCGCGGCCAGGGGATTCTGAAACACCCCCTGGTAGCTGGCCCCTGCAGCGGCAAGGGAGGTTCCCACAAGGCAGGCGAGGATGATCCGGGGGGCTCGGACGTTGAAGAAGACCGCTTCCATTCGGGACGAGGCAAAAGGGGTACCCACGAGCCGGGCGATGAGAGCCCCAAGGGGAATGGGATAGCGGCCCAGGGATAAGGATACCAGAACGGTTGCAGCCAAAAGGACACTCAGGATCAGGACCACCCCGGGAAAGGTCCGGGAGGCAAGCTGCGGGGTTCTGTCCGGCATACTAACGAGAGGCGGGACCGCCTGAGAGGCTGTGGCGGGTGAGCCGGTTAAACCGCTCCCGGGAAAGATCATGGCTGTAGAAAAGGCGGTAGTATTCCGCGGTTTCGGTGTACAGGTCGTAGGTGGCGTATTCCGGGTAGAGGATCGTACCCAGCCAGAGCATACCCAGGTACCGGTTGATCGAAGGAGGGCCCCCCATCCAGTTATAAGGCCCCTGAGGAACCTCATAATAGGCCCCTTGTTGGATAGCGCCTAACTGCTGCCAGGTAGGATCCTGGGTAACGGAGGCGTATATGCTGCCGGCGCCAAAGAGGATCACCTCAGGGTCCCAAAGGAGGATCTGTTCCAGGTTCGTCTCGTTCCCGCTTCCCCGGGAGGCAGGATTATCCACCACCGCCCGGTTATCGGCCATCCAATCCAGGACTTCCGTATGAAAGGTTCCCTTGGCCAGCACATTAAGCCCCGCCTTCCCCAGGCAGTACAGAACCGATTTCTTCTTATTCCCCGCCTGATTGACGATTCCCTCGGCGGCGCTCAGGGTTTTTTCACAGAACCGGGCCAGGGCCTCCCCTTGGGCTTCCCTTTCCAGAAGTTTCCCCAGGGTACGGAAGGCCTGGGGGGTCGTCCGCAACGTGGCGGTGATATGAATAGTGGGAATACCGATAGAAGCGGCAATAGCATCCATATCCCGTGCAATCGTATCTTTGGGTTCCCCTATATCAATGACCACATCCGGGCCAATCCGGGCGATCTCTTCGGGGTTGAGGTTCGCCGCGCCATAAAACTGCCCCACCACCGGAAGATCCGCAAAATAGGGAGGAACAAATTCCGCTTCGTCAGGGCCATAGGCAGAAGAGACCGCACAGATCATATCCGGGGCTATGGCCAGGAGAAACATCTGAGCCAGGGAGCCTGAGGGAACGATCCGGGTGATCTTTCCCGGCAGTTTCACCGGCCGGCCCGCGGAATCGGTAAAAAGCCGGCTCTCCGGCCCTGGAGTAGCAGAAGGGGGAATTTCCTTTTTTGGGGCGCCATATACATTAGGTAGATTAATGGAAACAAATAGAAACAGAACAATACGTACCCATACGCTATAATACTTCATATAACCTCCAAACAAACACGATAAATTATCAATAGAATATACTGATCACATTTGGTTTTGTCAACGACACGGGTCCCGGCCGGGAGAAATCCGAGCCCTTATCTGGACGAATATTGATAGCCAGAGACGGTTTATTCCTATCCGCTTATTATTAAGAGCTTATCCGCCAATAGAGAAGAGCCGATAAAGAAGCTATGAAAAGAACCATGGGAAGGGGGATCAAATCATGGGAATTGACAGATGAGGTGTGGGAGGGGGTTCAGGAATTCCTGCGTCAACGGAAACAGGATAGAAACCAAGACCTACCGGCGAAAGCCGGGGGCGGGACGGAAACCCCGGTCCCCCGGCTGGTATTGGGAGGTATCTTGTATGTGTGGCGCACCGGTATCCAGTGGAAGGCGCTCCCCGAAGAATACGGGGCGGCTAGTAGCGTCCATCAAGAGTTCAGCGAATGGGCAGTGGCCGGTTTTTTCCGACGGATGTGGCCAGAAGAGTTGATAGCGTAGGAACTGCTTGCCGGTCTTGGCAGGGAATGGCAAAGCGTAGACAGAACCAAGGTGAAGGCGTCGGGGCAGTTCCAAAACGTGACAAGCGCTTGCGCCTATGCGAACATAAAATCGTATATGGAGACGTGTTACAGAAAGGGGAAGCATGTATTTTTCGCCATGCTCCGGCTGTATCAGGGGAAACCCTATACCCTCAAAGAGCTATTCCCCCCGCCTCCGTCGTGAGGAACTGTGGGATTTGTCTGCATACACTGAGGTAAGGGCTGACGATACGTAAACACTTCTTGGTAGCTGTGAATAGTAACCATCTTTTGTATATTTATACCAAATTTTGGTATATTCACTTTGACTATTTTCATTTTTCATGGTATAAACTTACATATTATATCAAAGCTGATTCCCTGACGGCTGAGAACGCTGGGGGGTCGGGTTAAAAAAAGGAGGCATAGATATGAAAAGAATGGTTTTGTGGAGCCTTGTGGTTCTTGCCCTGTCGGCATCCACGCCGGTTTGGGCAGGCGGCGGTAAAGAAGGTCAAGCCGGGGGCGCTGCCCCGGCGGTACCGGTGACTATCCCCGCGGGGCAATCGGTTTCCCAGAATACGGACATTACCGCCGCGGTGGTGGTGGATTTTACTACCATGGATCCCCAGGATGCCAGCGACACCCTTTCCGGGGGTATCCAGAGGCTTATGATGGATGGGCTCTTTGGCTTTGACAATGACATGAAGGTGATAAACCTCCTGGCGGAAAGCTATACGGCCAACGAGAACGCGACCGAATTCACCTTTGTGTTGAAGAAGGGGATCTCCTTTACCGACGGCGCCCCCTGGGACGCGGACGCCTTCATCGCCAACATCAAGAAATGGGACGACAAGTCCCTGCGGCTCAAGCGGACCTCCCTGCTTGCGGACGTAATCGACGTCTGGGAGAAAATTGACAGCTATACGGTAAAGATAAAGCTTACCGAGCCCTTCGGTGCCCTCATTCCCACGCTGGCCCACCAGGCCTGCGTCATTATGAGCCCCAGGCAGATTGCCGCAGGGGTTAACGTCTGCGCCGAGAAGCCGGTGGGTACGGGACAGTACGAGTTTGTGGAATGGGTCCGGGGAGATCATCTAACCATCAGACTGAAGAAGGACTGGTGGGGCTACGATCCCGCCCGGACCGGAGGCAAGCCCCTGGCAGAGAAGGACGCAGGCTTCAAGTCCATCACCTTCAAGCCCGTGCCGGAAGGGGCCACCCGCACCGCCATGGCCCAGGCCGGGGACGCCCAGATCATGTGGACCATCCCTGCAGAAAGCGTCAAGGTGTTGCAGGCGGACAGCTCCCTTACGGTGGGGATACGCCGGAGCCTGGTAACCTACTACCTGTGGCTAAACACCCAGAAAAAACCCTTCAGCGACAAGCGGGTGCGTCAGGCCCTGAACTACGCCGTGGACCGGAACGCCCTGATCGCGGTAGTGGAAAACGGTATCGGCAGTGTCCCCAACGCTATCATCGGTCCGGATACCCAATTTGCCAAGGAACTGCCCCCTATCCCCTACGACGTGACGAAGGCAAAGCAGCTTCTGGCGGAGGCGGGTTACCCCAATGGTTTCAGTACCACGATCATGGGCCCCAATACTTCTACCAATACCAAGACCTTAGAATTCTTCCAGCAGCAGTACGCCCCGTTGGGCATAACGATCCAGAACAAGTTGATGGAAAGCGCCATCACCAATGAACGGGTCCAGGACGCTACCGGTCCCGGTTCAGCAGTGGAGGTGGAAATGTACCTTTCTGGCTGGTCTTCCTCTACCGGGGACGCGGACTGGGCTATCCGGCCCCTCTTTGCCACCGAAAGCGCCCCGCCCTTGAACTACAACCTGGCTTATTTCTCCAACGCCAAAGTTGACGCGCTTATCAGGCAGGGTCTTTCTTCGGCGGACGATGAGGTGCGCCGCAAAGCCTACTTCGAAGTCCAGGATCTCCTGTGGGAGGAGCTGCCTGTGGTACCCCGGCACATCGCCAACATTGCCTGGGTAACCAGCAGGAAAATCATCAACGTAACCAACTTCCCCGATGGTTCCGTCAATCTGCGAGCTGCCCGTATGGCACCCTAAGCTGCGTAGGAATCTGATAAGGGGCAGGGGCTTTGTTTTCCCGGGCAGGCGCAAATGCCCGGGGGGACGGGTTCTTTTTATGTTAAGCCTAAAGTTTCCCAGGAGTCTCGCCTATGCTTAGGTACATTATGAAACGGCTTATGGGTATGTTGCCCACCTTATGTTTGATCACCATTTTTGTTTTCTTTTTTGTACGGATGCTTCCGGGAGATCCGGCCCGGATGCTGGCCGGCCCGGACGCCACCTTGGAAGACGTGGAAAATACTCGCCGCAACCTGGGCTTGGACAAGCCGGTGATGGTTCAGTTTTTTAATTATATCGGCGGGGTACTCCGGGGAGACTTCGGCATTTCCCTGCGGACCAAACAGCCGGTTTCCGCAGAATTGGGTATGCGTTTTAGGAACACATTCGCCCTGGCCCTAACGGCCATTGCCTGGAGTGGCTTCCTGGGTATCATGGTGGGGATATGGTCCGCCCGGCACCGTTCCAAATGGCAGGACTACGTGGGGATGACCTGGGCGGTGTCCGGCATTTCCATGCCCAACTTCTGGATAGGCTTTATCCTTATCATGATCTTCTCGGTGCGGCTTAGATGGTTGCCCACTACCGGGGCGGGATCTTTCCGGAATCTGATCCTCCCGGCGATCACCCTGGGAACCAACATATTCGCGGTAATCGCCCGGTTCACTCGATCCTCTCTGCTGGAGGTACTCAAGACGGACTATATCCGCACTGCCCGGGCCAAGGGGGCGCCTGAGCGCCAGGTGATCTGGCGGCATGGGTTCCGCAATTCCATGATCTCCGTGATTACCGTACTGGGGCTTCAGTTTGGTTTCCTCTTGGGGGGATCGGTGGTTACCGAGATAGTTTTCGCCTATCCCGGTTTGGGTTCCCTGCTGGTGGAATCGGTTGCCTACCGGGATTACCCGGCTATTCAGACCCTGGTGTTGATCTTCGCTTTCACCTTCATCGTGGTGAATCTGATCGTTGACGTATTGTACGCGGTGATAAACCCGGAAATAAGGCTTGGTTGAGAGAGGAAAATATATGGAAACTGAAGGCACGGCGGCCCTGGTAATAGACGAAGCCGGCATGGGGCCGGTGGAAAGCATCAACAGTCCCTTCGCGGAATTCCTGCGGAAATTCAAGAAACAGAAGACCGCCCTCACGGCCCTGGGTTTCATCGCCTTGCTGGCGCTTATCGCCGGTATCGCCGAGTTGGTTATCCCCTACGGCCCTAACGAATACAACTACGAGGCCCTGCTGGAACCCCCTTCCGCAGTCCACTGGTTTGGTACCGATGAATTCGGCAGAGACATCTTTTCCCGGGTTCTCTGCGGGGCCCGGATATCCCTGGGGGTGGGGATCTTTTCCGTTACCTTGGGGGCCGTCTTCGGAACCGTCCTGGGGCTCCTCTCCGGCTACTACGGGGGTCTTCTGGATTCGGCGATCATGCGGATCTGTGATACCCTCTTCGCCTTCCCCGGTATCATCCTGGCCATTGCTATCGTGGCCCTTATGGGGCCGGGCCTGGGAAACGTGATCATCGCGGTGGCCCTGTTCGGTGCCCCCAGCTTCGCCCGGCTGGTACGGAGCAGTACCTTGGCGATCAAAAACAGCGTCTTTGTCCAGGCCGCTCGCTGTACCGGCTGCCGGGATCTCCGTATCCTTTTTAAACACATCCTTCCCAGCGCGATTCCCAACATCATCATCCAGTTTTCCATGAACATCGGCACCTCGATCCTCACCGCCTCGTCTCTGAGCTTTTTGGGGATGGGTGCCCAGGCTCCTACCCCGGAATGGGGACTCATGCTGAGTACCGGGCGGAACTACATGCTTACCACCTGGCACACCACCTTCTTTCCGGGGCTTGCCATTTTCTTTACTGTTCTCAGCTTCAATCTGCTGGGGGACGGGCTGCGGGATGCGCTGGACCCGAAGATTTCCAACGGGGAATGAGCTATGGCTGACAGGCTTGAAAGAGAAGATACCGCCGGCGGGGCCGGAAAATACGTGATGAAAATCGAAGGCCTCTGTACCAGTTTCTATACCGATACGGGAGTTGTCCGGGTGCTGGAAGGCATCGATCTGGAACTGAAGTCGGGGGAAGTGCTGGGCATTGTGGGAGAATCGGGGAGCGGCAAGAGCGTTACCGCCATGTCGATTATGCGGCTTTTGGCGGGAACCACCGGCAGGATCGACGGAGGCCGGGTTGTCTTCAACGGCAGGGATCTGCGGGAACTGGGGGAGGAGGAGATGCGGAATATCCGGGGCAACGAGATTGCCATGATCTTCCAGGAACCCATGACCAGCCTGAACCCGGTGATGAAGATTGGGGATCAGATCATCGAAAGTATCCGGCTGCACCAGCGGGTAAGCCGCCAAGAGGCCCGCAGGCGTACCCTGGAAGTGCTCAAAAAGGTGCGCCTTTCCAGGGCGGAAAGCCTCCTCTCTGAATACCCTTTCCAACTTTCCGGGGGTCAACTCCAGCGGGTCATGGTGGCTATGGGGCTGGTCTGTAACCCCAGCCTCCTTATCGCCGACGAGCCGACTACCGCCCTGGACGTAACCATCCAGGCCCAGATCCTGGAACTGATGATGCAGTTGAGGCGGGACATCGGTACCTCGATCATCTTCATCACCCACGATCTCGGGGTAGTGGCGGAACTCTGCGACCAGGTGGCGGTGATGTACTGCGGCCGGATTGTGGAGAAGGGCAGTGTCTACGATATTTTTGACCGGCCGGCGAATCCCTACACCCAGGGGCTCCTGGCCTCCATCCCCAAGCTGGGAATCCGCACCGGGGAACTGGAGTCCATTCCGGGGAACGTACCCAACCCCAAGTTCATGCCCCGGGGCTGCAAATTCCGGTCCCGCTGCAAACACGCCGGGGAAATTTGCGGCAAAGAGGAGCCGGGTTTTAGCGAAGTGGGGAGCGGCCACTACAGCAAATGCTGGTTCCAGCGTGGGGCCGGACAGCCGGACGAAGCCGGGAGGCGGAATTCTCTTGCGGGAGGCGAAGTATGATCGGCAATACCCTGCTCAGGGTCCAGAAGGTGAAGAAACACTACGATGTCCGTAGGGGCGTCTTTGGCAAACAGTATCAGGTTCGGGCGGTGGACGGTGTAAGTTTCGATGTGCGGCGGGGGGAAGTATTCGGTATCGTGGGAGAATCGGGCTGCGGCAAATCCACCCTGGGGCGGATGATCTGCAAGCTGGAATCCATCACCGAAGGGGACATTGATCTTGACGGGGATAGTCTTACCGAAATAAGCGACCGTAAAATGCTTCAGGTTCGTAAGAAGGTGCAGATGATCTTTCAGGATCCCTACTCCTCCCTCAACCCCCGGATGACGGTGAGCGACATCGTGGGGGAACCCTTCATCGTCCATAAACTGGCGGAAAACAGCGCTGCTCGGGAAAAGAAAGTCTTAAGCCTTTTAAACGATGTGGGGATCGCCTCTTACCACGTCAACCGCTACCCCCACGAATTCTCCGGCGGCCAACGGCAGCGTATCGGTATTGCCCGGGCCCTGGCGGTGAAACCCAAACTCATCATCGCCGACGAACCGGTCTCCGCCCTGGACGTTTCCATCCAGAGCCAGGTACTCAATCTCCTTAACAAGATCAAAAAGGAATACGATCTTACCTTTGTTTTTATCTCCCACAACCTTACGGTGGTGGAATTTTTCAGCGACCGCATCGGGGTAATGTACCTGGGATCCATGGTGGAAGTGGCGGCCAAAGACGCCCTCTACCGGAACCCTCTGCACCCCTACACCAAGGCCCTGATGGCAGCCATCCCGGTGATGGATCCCCACAAGCGCAAAACCAGGCGGCTTTTGGAAGGAACCATCCCTTCGGCGATTAATCCTCCGCCGGGCTGCAAGTTCCACACCCGCTGCCCCCACTGCGCGGAGCTTTGCAAAACCAAAGCGCCCCTGCCCAAGGTGATCTCCGGCGAGCAGTATGTATGCTGCCACCTTTACGACAAGTAGGCGGCAAACCGGGATTCTATACATTTTGGAGTATGCCATGGGACTTAAACTGTTTATCAGCGCCGATATAGAAGGCTGCGGGAGAATAGCCCTAAACACCGAGGCCCACAGCAACGAGGCCGGCGTTCAGGCGTAACGTTGGCCTTCAGGCGTAACGCCGCCCGTACATTTATTCTTTACGGCGGGCAAGGTACAGCGCGTTAATGGCCCCCGCTATCAAGAGCAGGATGCTGATAACGGTAAGCGCCGGAAAGGTGATTTTCCGGCAGGGCATTAAATGTCCGGGACAGCCGCCGATGAGGGCATGGGGGATAAGCAGGACAAGAATCCCCGATAGCAATACTCCTATGGTAAGCCCCAGCCGTGTTTTAGGGTTGGCAAAAACAATAAGGGCAATGCCAAGGGCAGCGATTAAAGCCCCCACGCCGATTTCAGCCTGCGCCGACCAGTGGCACTTCATAATCACGTCCCCCACAACTGGGCAGACCTTGAACAGAAACTGCGGTCCCAGCGCGATAAGCAGCCCGAACACAACCACGACGCCGCCTAAAATAATACGATTCTTCATACGATACCTCCTGTGTCGTTCCGTTTTCTCACAAAAACCCGTCTAAGCCCCGGCGCAGCACCGTGAACACCACATCGCTGTCCGGGGTTTTCGCGTAATAGTATTCTCCATCAGGGGACGGCGCGCCAAGATACAGAGTCCTCGCTTCGCCTGAGTAGTCAAACTCAACCGCAAGCTCCGCCTCAAAAGGGATTTCCCCGATAAACCTGTCCGCGTTCAGCCGGGCGAGGGCGTCGGAAAGCTCTGGACGCTGTTCCCCGTTCACCCGGATAGTGGTAATCTTTGCGGCAATGTCCGCAAGCCGGAGGGAACGGTTTAGGTTCAATACGTTTTTATCCCGCACAGACAGGGAGTCCAGCGCAAGCGCGCTGGCTGTGGCCGCGTCCATCGTATAGATGCGGGCGTAGATGCGGGTTTTAGGCTGTATACTGAAATAGCGGGATGAGCCGTCGGAATTTGCGTCTCCCAGCCGTAATTCGTATTCGGTTTCGGTGAATTGCCCCGGCGCGGCTTCCGCAGTATGAACATGAGCGCCGGCGCTTGAAGTCCGCGCAAAGACGCGGATTATTACCGGCTGGTCAAGGCCGAAATCGGAAAAGGGCGCGGCGCTAATTGCTTTTTCCGCTTTAAGCGCGGCCAGGGTCAGGGGCAATGCGTCCGCGATTGCCTTATCGTAGGGTATGCCCTCCGGCAGGATAAGTTCCCAGCCGTTTATCGGGGAGTTCTCGAAAACCAATTCCTCTCCGCGGTTTATAATCGTGATTCGCGCCATATCCGCCGCGGACACATCCCACAGCCCTGAGTTATTCCGGTATGACGCAAGCCATACATTGCCCTGGGCGATAACGTAGGTAACGAGCAGCGCGGCGGCTATTCCGGCGAGGGTAAAGGCGGTTTCCGGCTTTCGCAGGGATGCGCTCATCACAAGAACCTCCGTTTCTTCCATACAACGAAGCCGCGCAGAAAAATTGCCAGCGGCACGACAATAACCGTCAAAAACCCGATATAATCCGCTTTATAACGCGGTATTTGGAGCTCCCCCGCGCCGTAACTCTTAACGGCAAGGCCGCCGGCGATGCCGCTTTCGTCCGCGCCGGCGTTCACCCATTCCAGCGCGGAGTCTGCAAAGTATTTGTTGGTAACGAAGTTTGCGGGGCGTTCCGCTTTTACGCGATCATCGAGGAAGTCGGAGCTTCCTATCAGCGCATACCGCAACCCACCGGATTCCCAAGCCGCTGCAAGCGCCTTGCCCCCCGGCGATGGAACAAGAACCGCCCCGCCATCCGGCGGGTCAAACTCGCGGGCTGTCGGAAAGTATAAGCCGTAGAAGTCAAGGGGGATTACCGGGCTTTCC
>JAIRNP010000184.1 GCA_031258005.1 Treponema sp. | reverse complement strand
GGCCTTGAGGTCCGTCAGGGACGGGAACGGCCCCGTATGAGCCTTGTTGAGGAGGGAATACCGGCACATCCAGCCTGCAGCGACAGCGCTGGCGGTCAAGGTGCGGATGTACCGGCCGTAAGGGGCCTGTCCGCAGTGATGGCGGACTCAAGTCCGTCCGTGTCAATTTGCCGGAAACCGGGGGGGGTCCGCTCCTCCCCCGAGTAAAAAGGGCGTATCGGGATACGGCTTTTCAGGGAAGCAAGGGGGTTAGTGAGGCGTTTCCCCTTCAGCCGCAGCGCGTCCCGGTCTTTTTTCAGCTACCGGTCTATGGGCTCCCCCGCGAAAGCGGGTTCTTGGGCGTATCTTGTTGAGCTTTTCCGCTCTATCCTCCGTGATGTGACAATCAGGCCATCCGGCTCTATGCCTCATCTGCCGCCGCATAAACGGGGCCAGTATCTGCGGATACTTCGTTTCCGCCCGCACTTGTTCCAGAAGAAATTCCAGATCAGCCGGAGGGCGGCGATGACCTCATCGGTATACATCCGCTTCCCCTTGCGGTTTGCCATGCGGTTCACCGCCCGCTTCTTCTCCGGCTTGAGCTTCACTGCCCCGCCGTCCGCATAGATCAGGACCTCCCGAACCGGCTTGCCGCTTAAGAGCCGGACAGCCGATTTCCGGTGATAGCCGGTGAGCCGGGTGAACTCGGCAAGTATAGCCGATTTCTCTTTCTTCGATGCCTTCTGGTAACGGGACCTGTATTCCCTGGTTACCACCTGTTTCTCATTTCTCTTTAACCCCATTCGGATACCCTCCTCCGGGCGTCCTTATTTTAATTTGGGTAACAGCGTCAACAAGTTGACGTTTCTATTTGAGGCACAGGCTCTTTTCGGTAACATTTTTCATGAGGCAATGCGCACCCTTGACAGGTTTCATCGGTATGATTATCATAAAAAACATTGATTTTGGGGAAGAAGGGTGCAATTCCCTCGCAAGGGCGTTACCGTATAGCCGGGATACCACTATCATATACCTGCTGCGCACACCGGAGGATATGAGCGATGCAAAAACGGGTACTTGCTGCCGTTATTTTTATGGTAGGGGTTTTGAGATTAGGCGCGGGAGAGGAAGATGGGGATGCCTCATATCTGCCGCTCCAGGATGACCAGGGCCTTACCATTACCGGAACGAGGACGGAAAAGCGCCTGCAAGATACCCCTCAGGTTACCGAAATCATAACAAAAAAAGAAATTGACGCTTCCGGGGCAGCTTCGGTCCATGATGTGCTTGCGGATTATGGCCTTATGTTTGCCAGTAACGGTATGGGCGATTACGTTACGATGCAGGGCCTGGGTGAAGGGCGGATACTGTATCTGGTCAATGGAAGGCGCATTGCCGGGAGGATCGCCCAGCGCTTAAACGGCGAGACCCTGCCCCTGAGTAATATAGAACGCATAGAAATTGTGCGGGGCCCCCAGTCCGCGCTGTACGGTTCGGAAGGTATCGGGGGGGTTATCAATATTATTACCAAAGCACCGGAGGATGCCTTTTCTCTTGAGGTTTCAATTAACAATGCCTTTCATTTTGCGTATGATAATCCGGAGACTGCTGCTATACCCCGGCTTTTTGATGACTTTAATCCGTTACGAGAACAAACAGCCCTGGTGAACACCAATTTTACCCTTGGCCCGGTTTTCAATACCCTCACCCTTACCGGCAATAGAGGCGCTTCTTATTACAATGAAGATAGAAGCCGTTCTATTTTGCCTTCCCAGTATCAGGGAAGCGCGGGATGGGAAACGGCTTTTTCTCCCCGGTCATGGTTACACATGAATATGGGCGGTTCTTTTATGGGTATGCAACATGAGGATACAACCAGTTTGGCCGGTGATAGTACCCGGTACCGCCATTCCCGCGCAGAGGGGCATATAGGGGCTGCCGTATCCCCGGCAGAAAACACCCGATTCTCCATCAATCTGTATGATACGTTTTATCAGCGGGATAAAGACGGGTATAATGCCCAGGAGGATGCCTGGACCTCAGGAGAAAATCATGAAAATGAAAATATGCTTTCCCTTGAAGCCCAGGGGGTATGGAGCGGTTTTACCCACTGGACCTTATTGGGCGGGGTGGAAGCTTCCTATAACAGCATGGATAAATATAATTTTGATAATCAGGGATCTTCCCAGGTTGGGGTTGATAAAGAAGCGTTTTTTTTACAAGCGGAACGATCGGTGGAATATAGGTATGCGGTCATAGGCGGTATCCGTCTGGAACGAAACGGGCAATTTGGTTTTGTCGCAGCCCCTAAGATTTCAGCCATGTATTATATAACACCGGATCTCCGTCTTTTAGGCGGAGCCGGTGTAGGTTACCGGGCTCCTGCATTCAGCGATTTATATCAGGTAACCGATTCTACACGCTATGTTATTTATCCCAATCCCGACATGAAACCTGAGTATGCCCTCTCTTTTAATGCAGGTGCGGAGTTTGCCACCGCTGCTTATTTTGCCCAGGTAAATTATTTTTACAGTGAAATGTTTGACGAGATCCATTATTTTTATCGAGACCGCGAAACGAATGAGCCTGTTTCTTTTGATAATGGACAGGTTCAGAGAAACGATGAGGACAAGCTCATGCGTTTCCGGGACAACCTTTCCCGTTCCCGGCGCTTCGGGTTTGATGCGGAAGGGCGGGTTGGGTTTGCCCGGTATTTTTTCTTATCCGCGGGAGAGAGTTTCATTTTTGCCTATAATATAAGCGACCGGGCGGTATTGCATGATGTTCCGGCCAATACCATCAAAGTAAGATTGGGACTCAACACGGAAAAGGCGGGCCGGAACCCTATGTACACCTATCTTGGGGCACGTTTTATCGTACCCCTGGAAGACGGTTCAGACCAGGATAAGCCTCAGTTTGTGCTGGATTACTTTTTTAATGTGCGCCTTGCTTCGCATTGGACCATTCATTTTTCCATCACCAATATAACCGGTGGAATAGGGTACTATTATAGCAGCGAAGATGAGAAGTGGACAGGGCATGGCGAAAAAGTTGGTCAAGAGGTACGAGTAGGGGTGCGTTTTGAATGGTGATGGTAAGACCTTACATCGTTTGGTAAACGGCCGCTTATTGAGACGGGGTTACACCACCGGAACCTGTGCGGCTGCCGCCGCAGGGGCCGCGGCATGGATGTTGTTGTATCAATCACCCTGTAGCAAATGGCGCTTTACCACGCCCAAAGGCATTGAACTCACCCTGGATATAAGGGATACTTTTTTCTCTGTCCATACCGCTTCTTGTGCGGTACGTAAAGATTCGGGGGATGATCCTGATGTTACTAACGGTATTTTGGTATATGCCCAGGTGTGCAAGACTCCTAAGACCGGCATCGTTATTGAGGGCGGCCAAGGCGTAGGACGGGTAACCAAACCCGGTCTTGACCAGCAGGTCGGGGAGGCGGCCATCAATTCTGGCCCCCGGCGCATGATAACACGGGAATGTCAAGGGGTTTGTGCTGCCGGGGCTTATACAGGGGGCCTCATCGTACGCATTAGTATTCCCGGAGGGGAGGATTTAGCGGTCCGTACCTTCAACCCCCGGGTGGGGATTATAGGAGGTATTTCTGTCCTCGGGACCAGCGGTATTGTCGAACCCATGAGCGAAAAGGCCTACGCCGATACCATCCGGGTGGAACTTAATCAAATTCGTAGCGTAGACAAACAGCATAAAAAGGGAGTTATCTTTACGATTGGTAATTTTGGAGAAACCTTTGTCCGGGATACCCTGGGGCTTTCCCTGGCCACCCAGGTTAAATGTTCCAACTTTATCGGCGAGGCCCTTGCCTCCGCATCGGAGCTTGACTTTACGCGGATACTGCTCGTGGGGCATATCGGAAAGCTCGTTAAACTGGGCATAGGTATTCTCAATACCCATTCATCCCACGGAGACGGACGGATTGAAACCTTACTCTGCTGCGCCCTTGAAGCCGGCGCTTCCCTTGAGGTGTTACGAGATATAAAAGACTGTGTCAGTACCGATGCGGCGCTTGATATTTTGCGCAGGGGATCCGTATTTCAACAAACCATGCATATACTGGGGAACCGTATTGATGCCACCCTAAGACGCCGTGTACCCCCGGAAATAGCAATTGCTTTTATCTGTTTTGATAAAAAACTCTCCCGGCAGGATCGGTGCGGAGAAATTATTTGTCAAAGTCCTCATGCGGATACGTTTATGGAGGTTTTTAAGCATGAGTGAGGTTCACTTTGTTGGAGCAGGTCCTGGAGCGGTTGATCTGATTACCCTGCGGGGTAAAATGCTGCTCGAACGAGCCGATGTGATTATCTATACCGGTTCATTGGTAAATCCTTTGCTGCTTGAATTGGCAAAAAAGACCTGTGTAACCCATAATAGCGCGTACCTTACCCTGGATGCAGTGATTCGCCTTATGGAGGAAGCCGTAGCCAGGGGCTTTGAAGTGGTTCGGCTTCATACGGGGGATCCCAGTCTCTATGGGGCCATACGGGAACAGCTTGATCGTTTGAATAGGCTTGGTATTTCTTGGGATATTTGTCCGGGAGTGTCGAGTTTCTGTGCAGCCGCGGCAGTGTTGGGTGTTGAATTAACCCTTCCTGCAGTAAGCCAATCGGTAATCATCACCCGGTACGAGGGACGGACCGGGGTACCTGCTGCGGAATCCCTTACCTCCCTGGCGGTACACGGTGCAACGATGGTGTTTTTCTTAAGCATCGGAATGGTAGATACCATGAGGGAGGATCTGATTTCATCGGGAAACTATTCGGCGGATACCCCTGCGGCGATTGTGTATAAGGCAACCTGGGCGGAACAAAAAGTGCTGCGCGGGACCGTGGGAACCCTGAGTGAAATGGCCCGGTCTTCGGGCATTAAAAAAACAGCTTTGGTGCTGGTAGGTAATGTGTTAGGCGATGATTATGACCTTTCACGGCTTTATGCCCCTGATTTTTCTACCGAATACCGTCAAGGGATCCTGCCTCAGGGCGGGCAGGATACGGCCAAGGAGGGGGCATGAAAGTTGCCATAATTGCCGTATCACAACAAGGGGCCGCGCTGGCCGCGGACTTACAGGCGCGCTTGCCTGATGCAACGGTGTACGGGTACGCATCCTATGCCTTGCCGCATCAGAGACCCTTTGAAAAATTAAGGGGTATTATCAAAGATTTGTGGGAAAACTACGAAGGGCTGGTGTTTTTTTGTGCCGCCGGCATTGCCGTCCGTATCATAGCCCCCTTCATTGAATCCAAGTACCGGGACCCGGCAGTGGTCATTTGTCCTGAAACCGGTTCTTTTGCGGTTTCCCTGCTTTCAGGGCACGAAGGCGGAGCAAATAGCTTAGCGGAAAGGGTAGCGGCATATATGGAGGCGGTGCCGGTAATAAGTACCGGAAGTGAAGCATCCCCGCGTATTACGCCCCGTAACCTGGTTATTGGAATCGGCTGTAAGCGGGGAGCCGAAGGCCAACGAATCAAGGGATCCGTAGAAGCGGTTTTTCGCAAACAAAGGCTCTCCTTGTTACGGATCCAGAGTATCTGTACGATTGATATAAAAAAGAACGAAAGCGGATTAATCGGTTTTGCGGAAGATTGCGGAGCGCCGCTTTATTTTTTCAACGCCCAAGAACTGAACGCCCTGGAGGGCAGTTTTAGTTCTTCTGATTTTGTACGGGAAGTAACCGGCACGGATAATGTCTGTGAACGAGCAGCCCTTGCAGGATGCGGTGCCGTTCTCAGCGGATCCGATAGGAGAAAGGGGACATTAATTGTGCAAAAAACTATGCTGGATGGTGTTACGGTGGCAGTAGCAGCAAGGGAACGCCATGAATAAGCTCATGGTGGTAGGTATCGGACCGGGAAATACCGCGAATATGACGGAAGCATGTCGTAATGCCCTTCTTTCGGCGGACGCTGTTTTTGGCTATACCCCATATATACAGTTGTTAAAACCCTGGTTCCCCCATAAAAACTTTTTTGAAACCGGCATGAAAAGCGAGATAGAACGCTGCCGTGCGGCATTGGGTCTTGCAGCGGAAGGTAAAACCGTCGCGCTTGTTTCCAGCGGTGATGCGGGGATTTACGGCATGGCCTCCTTAGTGTATGAACTCTCCCCTGAATTCCCGTCGGTAACCATTGAAGTAGTTCCAGGAATTACCGCTGCCATAAGCGGCGCGGCCCTGCTGGGATCGCCCGTGGGCCATGACTTTGGGGTAATCAGTCTTTCGGATCTCCTTACTCCCTGGGAAGTGATTGAAAAACGACTCCGGGCTTTGGCCGCAGGGGACCTGGTAATCTGCATTTATAATCCTGCAAGTTACGGCAGACCAGACTACCTGAAACGGGCTTGTGATATAGTACTCGAAATCCTGCCGTCTAGCCGGATTTGCGGCGTGGTTCGTAACATTGGACGGAACGAAGAAAGTTATGCCATTACAACCCTTGGATCCTTACGTAACACCCAAGCAGATATGCTCACGACGGTCTTCATCGGCAATGCCAAGACACGGGTAATTAACGGTAAAATGATAACCCCCCGAGGTTACAATGCATAAACTCATCATTTTTGGCGGAACCACGGAAGGACGCAAAATATGCCAATGGTGTACGAATCATACCATTGATTTTCTTTACTGTACTGCAACGGATCTCGGGACTGAACAGTTTGATCCTCATCGCGTGCGGGTAGGTCGCATGGACTTTGATGAAATGATCGAGTTCCTAAAAGAAGAGGCCCCTGAACTGGTGATTGATGGGACACACCCTTACGCGGATAAAGTGAGCGCTCATATTGCTTCGGCTTGTGCAAGCCGGGGTATTTGCCGCATACCGGTGGAGCGTAAGGCTTCGGATATATCGGGGTGCGCAATTTTTTCTACGGAAGATAGGCTTATTGCGTGGCTTAACCAGCGGAGGGGTATCATTTTCTGCGCTACCGGGGTAAAAGAAGCGGCCCTGTTTACCCGTTTATCAGATTTTAGAGAACGGGTATGGTTCAGACTGCTGCCTACTCTTGAAGGGCTCAAGACCTGCCTTGATGCGGGCTATCCCCGGGAACATCTGGTGCTTATGTGGGGGCCTTTTTCTGCGGACTTAAACAAGGCCCTCTTTGCCCAGGCCGGGGCGTCCATTCTGGTTACCAAAGATTCCGGGCAGGAAGGGGGATTCCCCCAAAAGAAACAAGCCGCTTTGGAACGGGGAATGCACATCGCCTTACTACAGCGCCCCGTACAAACCCATGGTTTATCCTGGGATGCAGTGCTGTTGGAAATCGAGAAACGATTAGGATTCCAGGGATGAAACGTATTTTGATCACCGGTACGGGGTTGGGACCCGGGACGATTACCCAGGAAGGCTGGAAGGCCCTTAACGAGGCGGAGGTCTGGTTTGGGGCCAAACGGGTGCTGGAATTATTCCACGGAGCGGTGCAGGAAGAAAAAATAACCTTTCCCTTTTATGCACAAGACCGCATTATAAAGGAAATAGAACAGAGTGCGTCCCAGCGCTTTGCGGTTCTGGTTTCCGGGGATGCGGGTTTTTACAGCGCCGCGCAGGAACTGTACCGTGCCTTAGGGCAGCAGCGCCGGTATTCGGTGGCCATCATTCCGGGTATTTCCACGGTAAGCGCTTTTTTCGCCCGCCTTGGACTGCCCTGGCAGGATGCCTGTCTCTTTAGCGCCCACGGCCGGGACATCACCGGCCTTTCTGCAGCGGTCCGGCGCAATAGACGGGTCTTTTGCATCACCGCAGGCAATACCAAAGAAATAAGCGCCCTTCTTGGGGATACAGGATTTTCGTCCGTAACCGTACATGTGGGAGAAAATCTGGGATCCGAAAAGGAACGTATGTTTACTACCCAGGTTGGGGCGCTGGGTTCTTTGTCCCTGGCCTCCTTATCGGTGCTGGTCTTTGAAAATGATGATCCCGATGATCGGATTCGTTTCGGTATAGCCGATGAAGCCTTCAGCCGTCTCGAAGGCATACCTATGACCAAGGCAGCGGTGCGCTCTGCGGCGCTTGCAAAACTGGAATTACGCCCCGGCGATACCTGTTATGATATAGGCGCGGGGACCGGTTCGGTTTCCGTGGAAATGGCCCTGGCAGCGCATAAGGGACAGGTTTTTGCGGTGGAAAAGAACCCCGACGCGTTGCCCTTGATACATGAGAATCGTAAAAAATTCAAAATCGCCAATATGTCGCTTATCCCCGGGGAGGCGCCTGCAGCTTTGGCGCCCCTGCCAAAGGTGGATGCGGTTTTTATCGGGGGAAGCAGCGGGAACATACAAGAAATTATCCAAGGGGTTTGCGCAAAAAATCCTGAAACCCGCATGGTCATTACGGCTATAACCATAGAAACGGTACATCGGGTGTTATCCTGTTTGCCTCAAGCGGAATTGCTGCAGCTTTCTGCGGCGGGATCAAAGAAAGCGGGAGCCCATCATCTTTTAATAGGGCAAAATCCTGTTTTTATCATGACCGTAAAAGGGAGAGGGGAATAATACATGCGAAAAAGCCTGGAGACGAAATATCAGGGTATGCCGCGTATGTTAATTACCGGAACCCATAGCGGCTGCGGAAAAACCACCCTAAGCTGCGCCTTGCTTTCGGCATTCAAAGCCCGGGGCCTGCAGGTGAGGGCCTTTAAATGCGGACCAGATTACATTGATCCCATGTTCCACCGATCCATAACGGGAGTGGAGGCTTACAACCTGGACCCGTTCTTTTTGCAAGGCGAGGCGCTGCGGCGCTATTTCGCCGGTAAAATGCAGCGTACGAGTAGTAGTACCCGTGAAAACCGGTCCCTGGCCGTGCTGGAAGGGGCTATGGGGTATTATGACGGTATCGGTACCACCTTGGAAGCCTCGTCTTACGAGGTCGCCAGGACGACGAAAACCCCGGTAATTCTGGTGGTGGATATGCGGGGAATGGGTAATTCTGTTTTTGCCTTGATTGAAGGCTTTGTGCATTACCAAGAAGATACGGGTATAGGGGGCGTCATTTTTAATGGAATGAACGAAACCCGTTACCTGCAATATAAGCCGGAACTGGAGAAACGGAATCTACAAGCCTTTGGCTACCTTCCCTATAACCAGACCTGGCGCATAGAAAGCCGTCATCTTGGACTTACTACGGCAGCAGAAATCCCTTTTTTACAAGAAAAACTTGCGGCTTTAGGCAGGCAGGCAGCAGAAACCATTGATATAGCGGGCTTACGGGAACTGGCTGCCCATGCGCCGGATATATCCACAGAACCGGTGCCCCAGGTACGAAACCTAAGCGCTTCCCGGGTGCGGCTTGCCGTGGCCTCTGACGAGAGTTTCTGTTTTCTGTATCAGGAGAATCTTGAATTGCTGGAAGATTTAGGCTGCGACCTTGCATTTTTTAGCCCTATCCATGATACGAAGTTACCGGAAGGTTCCTGCGGCCTATTACTTTGTGGCGGGTACCCTGAACTGTATGCCCCGGCATTAAGCGAAAATAGGGGTATGCGTGCGGCGGTGCATGAGGCGGTTCTGAGGCATTTGCCGACCATTGCCGAGTGCGGCGGTTTTTTGTATTTACATACCCAGCTCGATGGACTCCCTATGGCGGGAGTCCTGGAAGCTCAAGCCTTCAAGACAAAACAACTCCAGCGTTTTGGATATGTAACCTTGCGGGCAAAAAGAGATACCCTCCTCTGTAAGGCAGGGGATTCCATACGGGCCCATGAGTTTCATTATTGGGAGAGTACGGATCCCGGATGTGCTTTTACCGCGCATAAAAGCAGCGGCATGACCTACCCGTGTATTCATGCAAGCGACAGTCTTTATATGGGTTTTCCTCATCTCTATTTTCCGGCGAATCCTGATTTTGCCACGAGTTTTGTTCAAAAAATGCAGGCCTATCAAAAGGGGCAGGTATGATTTTTTTATATGCTACCCTGGCCATTGGACTGGGCTTTATACTGGATCTCATTTTCGGCGATCCCCAGGGGTTTCCCCATATAGTACGGTTCTTTGGTTTGGTGATTTCGACATTAGAACGGGTCCTTTGGCGTGAAAAGGGGAATAACCGGCTCCGGGGTCTTGTTTTTACCCTCTTGGTGCTGGCCCTTTGTTCGGGCATTCCCTTTTTGTTGCTGTTTTTTGCCTATAGGTTCCACCCGCTCCTTGGGTTCTTCGTGGAAACCTTCTGCTGTTATCAATGTATCGCGGTAAAAGATCTGCGGGTTGAAAGTGAAAAGGTCTATCATGCCCTTAAAGCAGGGGATGTAGCAGGCGCTCGTTTTGCGGTTTCCCGGATCGTAGGACGAGATACGGAAAGGCTGGACGAGGCAGGGATTACCCGGGCGACCGTAGAGACGGTGGCGGAAAATACGTCGGACGGCGTAGGGGCTCCCATTTTCTATATGGCTTTAGGGGGAGGAGCGGCGGCTTGTTTATATAAAGCGGCGAATACCATGGATTCGATGGTGGGCTACAAGAACGACCGGTATATTCATTTTGGCTGCGCTGCCGCCCGGCTTGATGATGTACTTAACTTTATACCTTCCCGCCTTTCTGCGCTGGCCATGATTGCCGCCGCGTTTCTGTGCCGCTATGATGGCAAGGCTGCCTTCCGTATGTGGCGCCGGGACCGGCGCAACCATGCAAGCCCTAATGCGGCGCAAACCGAAGCGGCCTGTGCCGGAGCTTTAGGACTGCGCCTTGCAGGATCCGCGTATTACCAGGGGGTTTGGGAAGAAAAGCCTGAAATCGGGGACCCCCTCCATAGGATAGATCCGGAGGATATCAAAAGAAGCATCGCCTTACTCTATGGGGCGTCTTGTATCGTATTTATTGTTTCAATGGGGATACGTGTATGCCTTTACATGGCGGCGACATATACCGGTTTATAAGCGGGGGGATAGGCCTGGATTTTTCGGTAAATACCAATCCTTTGGGAATTCCCCAGACGGTTTTAGAAGCCCTTAAAACACAGGCTGCTGATTTTGCCCGGTATCCTGACCCCTATTGCCGTACCCTCAGGGCAGCCCTTGCGGTGTATGAAGGCATACGCGAAGAAGCTATACTCTGCGGCGCGGGAGCATCCGATTTAATTTACCGGCTTTGTCTTTCCTGCCGTCCACACCGTGTGCTTATCTGTGCCCCGACATTTTCAGATTACGGGCTTGCTTCGCAATGTGCCGGAGCAGAAGTGGTAGTATATAGATTAGCAGAACAGCATACCTTTCGTCTCAGCGATGATTTTCTTGAAAAAATTACCCAAGACCTTGACCGCATAGATATGGTTTTTCTTTGTAATCCCAACAATCCTACCGGGGCATTGATCGATCCATCGCTCCTTGGGGAGATTGTAAGGCAATGCGAAACATCAGGTATCCTGCTGGTGGTGGATGAATGTTTTCTGCCCTTTACCCCAAGAGCTTCCCTTGCCGCATCTTCCATGCCTAAAAATCTTGCGGTCCTCAAGGCTTTTACCAAAACTTTTTCCTTGGCAGGACTTCGTTTTGGCTATCTTATTTCATCGAACCCGGAACTGCTTGCCAAGGTAGCTCAGGCAGGACCCTGCTGGAATGTTTCGGCCCCTGCACAAATTGCCGCCCTGGCCGCCCTGGACTGTAGGCAACACCTGCAAGAGGCAAATGAGCTTATTGCAAAGGAGCGGTTTTTTCTTGCCCAGGGTTTAAGGTCTTTCGGCTTTACGGTTTTTGATAGTGATGCTAATTTCCTGTTGTTTAAGGTCGACCCTGCTATTGCGTTATATGAGGCCCTGGTTGAGAAAGGCATGCTGATTCGTTCCTGCGAAAATTTTCACGGTTTAGACCGGCGATACTATCGTATTGGGGTAAAAAAACACGAAGACAATGAAACCTTACTTGCTGCTATCCAGGAAGTAGTACATACGGTAAAAGAGGTAACATGAAAGCAAAACCGCTTATGATTCAAGGTACCATGTCTAATGTGGGAAAGAGCCTTTTAACAGCCGGCTTATGCCGGATATTATGGCAAGACGGTTATAAGGTGGCTCCTTTCAAGGCGCAGAATATGGCCCTTAATTCATGTATCACCGAAGAGGGGCTCGAAATGGGACGAGCCCAAGTGGTACAAGCCGCCGCGTGTTGTATCAAACCTCGTGTGCTGATGAACCCGATCTTGTTAAAACCCACCACCGATATGGGATCCCAGGTAATTGTAAACGGTGAAGTTTATGGAAATATGGAAGCCGGGGAATACTTCACCCAAAAAAAACTGCACATGGTCATAGCCTTTGAAGCCTACGAAAAGCTGGCGGGAGAATATGAGATCATCTTGATTGAAGGGGCTGGAAGCCCTGCAGAAATTAACTTGCGCAAAGATGATTTTGTCAATATGGGGCTTGCAGAAAAGGTGCGCACACCGGTGCTGCTGGTGGGAGACATTGATCGAGGCGGCGTATTTGCCCAGCTTTACGGAACCTTGATGCTCCTTTCTGAAAGCGAGCGGGATTTAATAAAAGGGCTTATCATCAATAAGTTCCGGGGCAACCTGGATTTATTGCAGGACGGCCTTACGCTGTTTGAGGAGCGCAGCGCTAAACCATTCCTTGGGGTAGTTCCTATGCTTGATATAGATATTGAAGATGAAGATAGTCTTTCAAGCCGGTTTACCCATAAAAGACAGGATGCCGTCCTTGATATTGGGGTGGTAAGGTTGCCTAAAATTGCGAATTTCACCGACTTTTATGGGCTGGAAGCGACTGAGGGTCTGAGTATCCGCTATATAGATGATGTCCGGGATGTACAAAAGCCGGATATGCTCATTATACCCGGCACCAAAAATACTATTGCGGACCTTACATGGATTCGTGAGAGGGGGCTGGAAGCGGCAATCCTCGATTTAGCCTCCACTCATACGCCTATCTTTGGTATTTGCGGCGGATATCAGATGCTTGGTAAGGAGGTTATCGACGGCGATGGGGTTGAACTTGCCGGCGGCGGCAGCATCGCCGGTTTAGGGCTTCTTTCTATGATTACGGTTTTTACGAAAGAAAAACAACGTTCTTTGGTAAAGGGTACGGTTTCTATATTCGGCAGCAGAGAGGTGTATGTGGAAGGCTACGAAATACACATGGGACAGAGTCAATTTTCTTGCAGCGAAGAAGAAAAGGCTTTGTTTATCCAGCAGGGTAATGTGTACGGTACGTATCTACACGGCTTTTTTGATACTCATGAGTGCAGAAAGGCATTGATTGAAATGCTCTGCAAAAATAAAGGTATTCCTACCCTGGAGAGCAGTTTTTTTGATGTAAAGGAGTACCGGGAAGAACAATTTAACAGGCTTGCCGCCGCGCTTCGACGGCATCTGGATATAGACTTTATGTACAAAATACTCGCAGAGGGCGTATGAACTGGCAGATAGTAAAACCCGATGAAATTGAAGCAAAAAGTTTTGAAATTATTGCCCGTACATTACAAGAGCACCAATTTTCCGACGCTTTGATATCCTTAAAAAAACATGATACCGCAGATATTATGCCTTTGCTCCTTCGGATCATTCATACCACCGCAGATTTCAGCATGGCAGAAAATCTGTCTCTGTCTTATGGGGCCCTTACCAAGGGAATTGATACCCTGCGCTCTGGGGCTACGATTGTGGCGGATACAGAAATGATACAAGCGGGTATTGACAAAAACCGCCTTGCAAAACTGGAAAGCCGGTGCGTGTGTTTTATGAAAGACCCGGAAGTTGCCCAAAAGGCCCGGGAAAACAACACCACCCGGGCCTATGCGGCCATAGATAAGGCGGTTTCCCTGCAAGGGCCCCTTGTCTTCGCCATAGGAAACGCGCCGACTGCCCTGGGGCATGTATGCGAATTAGTACACCAAGGCGCGGTTCAGCCGGCCCTTATAATCGGAGTGCCCGTGGGATTTGTCAATGTGGTGGAATCCAAAGAAATGCTTGAAAGATCCGGCGTACCTTTTATCACCATACGGGGCAGAAAAGGGGGGAGTACGGTGGCCGTATCAATCTGTAATGCCCTGCTTCGTTTAGCAAGCCCAGGAGCATAAATGCCTAAGGAACGGGATGCCATAGGCGAACATAAAGGAAAACACCGGCGCTGTATCATCATCGCTATCATTCTTGCTGTCCTATTGATCTTTGCATTGATAGGGACCCTTACCTTAGGAGCGGTAAAACGTTCTCTTGTAGAAATAGGTAAAATCATTATAGGGAAATGCAGTAGAACCCCCTCTCTATATGCGGGCATTCCCCAGGGTGTCATAGCGGTAATATGGGAACTCCGGTTACCGCGCATCATAAGCGGTATGCTTTGCGGCGCAGGACTTGCGGTAAGCGGGGTTATTTTTCAAGCTATACTGCAAAATCCCCTTGCCGACCCCTACACCCTGGGAATATCCACCGGCGCGGCTTTCGGCGCTTCCTTGGCCATACTGGTTAGCGTACGTACCGGTATGGTACTACCAGTGGCATCTTTTGCACTGGTCTTTGCGGCGCTTACCCTGGTTCTGGTTCTGCTGATTGCCGCCCAGGGAGGGGGTATGGAAAGAGGTTCTCTTATTATGTCAGGCATAATCGTCAGCGCGGTCTTGTCCGCGGGTATCAGTTTTATGAAAATGGTATCCGGCGAAAATGTGGGGGCCATTGTTTTCTGGCTTATGGGGAGTCTCTCTGCAAAAACCTGGGGTGATGCCGCGCTGCTTGCGGTGATAATCCCTCCTGCTACTATAGCCGCCGCATTTTTTTCCGCGCATCTTAACATCCTTGCTCTCGGCAGCCGGGATGCACAAGCCCTGGGGGTTCAGGTTAAACCAACGCGGTTTCTCTATCTCTTACTTGCCGCCGGCATAACCGCTGCTTGTGTATCGGTCTGTGGAATCATCGGCTTTGTAGGGCTCATTGTTCCCCATCTCCTGCGTATGGCTTGTACTGCGGATAATCGTCTGCTTATTCCCTTGTCTGCCCTTGCGGGAGGACTGTTGCTTTGTATGGCCGACACCGGCGCCCGGCTTCTTGGAACCGGCGAAATCCCGGTAGGGGTCCTTACAACCCTGATCGGAGGCCCATTTTTTATCTTTATTTTCATGCGGCGAAGGAAGATGTAGATGATGAGTCTTCTATCGGTAGAAAACGTGTCATTTTCTTATAAAAAAGACGTTCCGGCGCTTAAAAATATCAGCTTTACCGTCGAGAATGGTGAGCATATCGCCTTAATTGGTCCCAACGGCAGCGGAAAAACGACGTTATTTAATCTGCTTGCCGGTTTTACCCGCCCGTTAATCGGGAACATCAAACTTACCGGTTCGAATGTACGGACTTTTAGTCCGCCGGAACGGGCAAAATACATCGCCCTGGTACCGCAGGGGGTCAAAATAAACTTCCCCTATACGTGCCTTGAGACCGTTTTAATGGGACTGCATCCCTATCAAAGGCAGATTCAACCGGAAAGCAGGCAAGCGCTGCAGACCGCACAAACGATTATGGAGCAAACCGACGTATGGCATCTGGCTGCACAAGGGGTAACTGAAATTTCCGGCGGCGAATTACAGCGGGTTCTTCTCGCCCGGGCGCTGTTACAGGTCCTTCCCACAGGCTGGATAGGTACCGGTCCTCCTGCTCAAGGCCGGCGTTTACTGCTCCTGGATGAAGCCTTCAGTTCCTTGGATATTGCCGCTCGCATAAAGATGATGAAACTCCTCAATACCTTAAGGGCATTACACTGTCTTACCATCATCGGTATCCATCATGATATGTATATGGCTTTCCGCTTTACCCAGCGTATTCTTGCGCTCAGTAAGGGGTTCCTGGTGGCGGATGGTAAACCTGATGCGGTAGGTAACGAGGATTTTTTTGCCCAGGTCTTTTCGGTACATGCCGAAATACTACCGGGTAAGGGTTTTTTGTTTGTAGATACGAAGGATCCTTGATTCGAGTTGTTCAAAAACCTCGGTCTTTGGAACGCCCTAGTCAGATAGACGGGCCTCCCCGGGGATACAGCATCTATAAGCGGCAGGTTCTCACTGTATCCGTATATGGATCTGGAGGTGGGACCCGAATAAGACGGAAGACAGGATCGAATTCTGCAATTTTTTTAACATTTTCACGGTACACCCTTGACAAGCCGGATCATTACTGATACTCTATAGGTAACAGTTTTGAATTTGGGGAAGCAGGGTGCAATTCCCACGCAAGTGCGTTACCGTATAGCCGGAATACCAATATCATATATCTGCGCATACCGGAGGATATGAATGAATTACTTAGGACTTTGCGGCGTATTTTGCCCCCTATCAATACTGAAACTATTTTTAGGAGGCAGAATAATGAATACTCTGCAAAAAATACTTGGAGCAGTACCGTTGTTCCTCGTAGCCCTTTCCCTTTTGAATTGTCGAAGTACGGTTACCAAGTCAGATGACTCAGGGACGGAGAAACCGGTCATTCTTGTGGTAAGCTTTGGTACAAGCTACAATGACTCAAGAAAGAAAACCATAGGCGCTATAGAAGAAGCGGTTGCCAATGCGTATCCGGCGTATTCTGTACGCCGGGCCTTTACCAGTCAAATCGTCATCGATCACATTTACCAGCGAGATGGAGAAAAGATCGACAATGTTACCGAAGCGATGAACCGCCTTGCTGCGGATGGGGTTAAAGACGTCATCATACAGCCTACCCATCTTATGAACGGTATAGAAGAAAAAGAGATGGTATCTCAGATAAAGCCCTTTGAAAGCAAGTTTAGGAGTATCAAATACGGTAAACCGGTCCTTTCTTCTGATGACGATTATACAGCCCTGATTACTATACTAAAGGACGGCACAAAAGACTATGACAACCCAGATACGGCTATTGTTTTTATGGGACATGGTACCGAAGATGCGGCTAATGCTGATTATGCTCGACTCGCGGATATATTTAGAGAAAAAGGCTACTCCAATTATTTTATAGGTACTGTCGAGGCGACTCCTTCATTAGACGATGTGATAGCCCAAGTTCGCGATGCAGGCCTTGAGAAGATCCTGCTGCTTCCCCTGATGATTGTAGCAGGGGATCATGCCAATAATGATATGGCAGGGGACGAAGATGATTCATGGAAATCTATTCTTACCGCTGAAGGTTTTTCTGTCAAAACCCTCATTCGGGGACTTGGCGAGTATCCTGCCTTACAAGACCATATCGTGCAACATGTAGCGGATGCAATGCAATAAAGAATAGACTGGTTTGGAAACCGAAGTTTCCGAACCAGTCTAAAATTACCCCTGGTATCCCCATGGGCGTTTACGTTAGGATCAAAAGGCCTGCGCATTAAACGAATGAGCGTGCATGAGCAACGGACAGGTGTTGTGATGTAAACGCACAAGGGTATCCCATAGCCGTGTATCAATCAGGTCGCGGGGTTAATGCAGGATTAAAAGAGTCAAGGCATGGGAAAAATCGCTTGTATTATCGGTGTAAGCCTCTTGATGTTTTTCTCTTGTTCAAAACCAGGAGAAAAACAGGCGCAAAACATGGCCGGTATTTCTTTCATTGATGATGATGGGAATACCATTACGGTGGAGCAGCCTTTTCATCGAATTATTCCTTTGTATTCTGCCCATACCGAGAATCTTTTCTCCATTGGCGCGGGGGAGTTCGTCATAGGGGGGCATAAGACCTGCACCTATCCTGAACAGGCAGATGCCCTTCCGAAATTCGATTATACCGGAGACCCTGAATATATTATTGCCGAAAATCCAGACCTGGTACTCATCAGGCCATTTATCCGCCGTTCCCACCCGAATTACATTGGGGAACTTGAAAAAGCAGGGATTCTGGTCGTTTCTTTATACCCTGAAAGCATTGCAGAATTCGATGATTATATGCTTAAACTTGCGCTCCTTACGGGTAAGGAAAAGGAAGCAGAAGAAAAACTTTCAGCCTTTCACGATACCTTAGATAATATAAGCAAAGATACCGGAGGTATAGGTAACAAAAAAACCGTCTTTTTTGAGTCTACTGCTGTAGAAAACCGCACCGTATCCCCATCTTCTTTACCGGCCTATGCGATTGAAATGGTCAACGGCATCAATATAGCTGCCCACGCAGAACCGGTAAGCCGGGGAAGTTCTATAGCCCCTTATGGCGCTGAAAAACTCCTGCAAAATGCCGATACAATAGACGCTTATATCGTGCAGCAGGGTGCAATGAACAGAGCAAAAACTATGGAAGATCTGCTTAAACGGCCCGGATTCAGTACTATAAAAGCTCTTCGGGAAAATAAGGTGCTTTTTATAGATGAAAAAATTATTTCTTCCCCCACATTTCGTTATACTGAAGGGGTCGCGCGGATTGCCCTTTTCCTTTACCCAGATGTTTTTACTCAGTAGCTGCTCTACATCCTATTGCGCAGTGTTTTAATTTCACCGGAAAGGAAAATCGTAATTTTGGTCTTACCACTCGACCAGGTACCCAAAAGCCTGTTACCCCCTTGTGCCACAGCCTGTTCAAAAGGAGATACGCCCTTCAGTCCACGGTCTACGCAATGGGGGGCGCTAAAAAAAACGGATAGAGCTGTTCACAATAGCGGCACAACGAACCTTCAGCCTGAGCCACAGCCTGATTCAGCGCCATGTCTATATGCCTGAACACGGCATCTATCGTACTGAAGGCTGAAAAACAATAGCCGCTTAAAACTTCCTCTGAGCTTAGGTCTTGGCTAAGGGACAGGGTCCAATCCTGCTCCTGAAACAGACTCTGCTTATTCATCTTCGCATGAAACGAAACCATCCAGTATGGCGGGCGCTTCTTCATAAAACGCTCCGCATCCAGGTCAGACCCTTCAAGCGCCTGTGGAAGCACTTTGCTAAACAAGTATCTATCGAAAAACAAAAGCGAAAACCCATGTTCCGGGTCTGAAAAGAGATTGGCTATATCATTATTGCGAAACGGAAAACGTTTCTGATACAGCCGCTGGATCGCCTTGTAATTAAGGTTCAGCTTGACTCCAGCGGCCTTGTCGCCGTCATTGTCAATGGGTAAATCCGCGTCCATAAGGGCCGGAGTCGAAGGCAGGGCCAGCTCATACTGGTCAGGGTCCAGATGTAACCGGGTTAATACCGACGGTGCCAGCTTCAACCCCTGCTTCTGACTCCTGAGCAAAAAACGGATATGGGCAAGCGGGCGCTCGGAAAACGAGGTAACATTGAACCACCAGAAATCCAACAAACGATCAATCACCGACAAGACTCGGTCTTTTTCCCGCGAAGGCTGAACCGTAAAGTTACGCCGCTCCTCGCTCTGGGCAAGGCCCGCCTTAATGGTCTCCTGAAACGATTTTTTCTTGACCGGGTCTTGAAGCAGACCTGCGTCAAGAATTTGATACCTGAACACGGACATACACGCTCCTTTAAGTTTCCTGCTTTTTATATGGCAAGACCAGTCCAG
>JAIRNP010000097.1 GCA_031258005.1 Treponema sp. | reverse complement strand
CGGCTTGTTGCTCAATGAGCATTGCCTGTTTTTTGACCAGTTCTTGTAAACTTTCCCCTTCCACACCCTGTTTTTACCATGTTTTATAATTTTATGCAAGATCCCCGTGAACGGTTACTCCCCGTGTGCCTCGTTGTTTCCCCCGACATGGCCCTAAACTTGATCCGCAAAAATTTTGTGGTTTCAGACACTTTTTGATGGGAGTTTTTGCGAGTAACGGGTGTCAGACACCAAATCTGCTTCATTAACCCGATCCATATTGTCTTTATTCCGTGAGTGTCTGGCGCCAAAACTCACCCGCCCTGGCCGTAGATTTGGTGTCTGACACCCGTTATCGCCCCTTACCACGTCCCGTGTTGTCTCACCCCCCTACAGGAAGGTTCACCCGATAAAGCGTGGTCTTTATGGGGTGAGCAGCGGCTTAGGGCTTATGCCTAAATAACATCGGCTTTGCGGAAAGCGATAAACGCACAGGCAAACATCAGTAAGCCAAGGTATGAACTTTTCAATTTCTCAAACCGTACCAGCAGCTTGCGAAATTGATGTATCCACGAATGCGCCGCCTCTACCACCCACCGCCGGGCTTTACTCCCCGGATGGCGCTTTTGCTCTCCCTGCTCCTCACTTCGACCTTTGCTATGCGGAATAAACCCCCGTACTACCCCTGCTTCCAAGGCCGGCTCCCCGGTATACCCCCGCTCAAGACACCGATGTTGGGGGAAAGAAGACGGCTTCCGGCGTTTTACAGGCTGCTCGTCCCTAAGTAAACGCATATGGGCGTTATCCCCCCTGAGGGGTTAATCTTTCCAGGGAAATATAAAACTTTTCAGCGAGCGGCTTCCGGTTTTTTCCCGGTCCTCAATCAAAAGAGTATCCCAGGGAATCTTGCGGCGGTTCGCATCGGAATGTACCTCAAGCCAATCGTACTTGAGCAGCCGCAAGCGCAAGGCTTCATCTAGATAGAGGAGAATACCTGCAGGACCGGGAAATAGAAAGGCCAGGAATACCGAGAGGGCCAGGGTAACGAGGCAGTAGACAAGAGAAAAAATACAGAACAGGGGGTTATCAAAGAAAATGAGCACGCATTTTTTAATGATCTTGGTTATGTTGGTACCCAGCCGCGCACGGCCGGCCAAGAAGAACTGCAACGAAAGGACTCCCCATACGATGGTCCAGAAAATCATCGCCGCCAATAACAGGCCGATCACCGAACCAAGGTTCAGATAAAAGGGAATTACCACTTGAAAGAGGATACATATAAGGAAGACAAAGCCGCTCATGACCAAGCCCGTAGGCCACGCGCTTTTCATCTGCATAAAAAAATCACCCCATCCAAAGGAACCGTAATCAGAAACCGATTTAAGGGATAAGGCAGTTGCGGCAAGATACACAAAACACCAGAGGATACCCATACCTAAGACGAAGATTCCCAAAATGGGTAGAGATTGCAACAGGGGGGGGATAAAAAGGGGAATTGCCGCTGAAGCAAGGAATCCCAGGTTAAGCAAGGCAATGCGGAACAAATTATCCCAGAGATCAAAAAACGTCTTTTTAAGGAGAAATCCAATCATAGGATTTACTATACCGGATACCCCTTGATTCGTCTATGTATATGCTAAAACCCCATATCCACCTGCGGTGGGCGTAGCGGGGGGCTGCGGGGTTAGGGATAAGGGCGTACGTCCCTTCGTTCCTACATCATGCGGAGTATCCTCACCTATATTATAGGATGGTTCCCACGCAGTAAAAACCCGAAGCACGGGGCGCATTGACTGCTTACCACCACTGCCCGCCAGGGGCATTAAACCCCCTGAGGGGTTCCAAAGCGGCAAAAGTCCGAAGCACGGGGCGCTTCGACCGCTTATCACCACTGCCCTACAGGGGCATTCAGCCCGCTGGCGGGGGATAAAACCGGCGCCGCTCTGCCCAAAGCCCCAGGGCCGGATTGGGTACAAAGAAAATTCGTTCCCCATCCGGCAGGGTATTCCAGCCCAGGCCCAGGGCCGCAGAATCATACCGGGACAAGCCTTCGGCTAAATCCCCCCACTGGTAACCTACCCCTTCAATCTCGGCCCGGCTCAGGCCTGGGCCCGGGCAGTAGCGTACGGTAAACCGGCCTTCACTGGAACCATGAATGAGATGGGCCGCCGCAGAAAGGCTCCCTGCAAGCTCCCGGTCTTGGTTCACCCGCTCCTGGATGACCTTTCCCGGCCGGTACCCATGCGTACGGATAAGCACATCGTTTCCCGGATCTTCCCCGAACCGTTCAAGCCCTGGAGCAAGAATCACGAGCTCCCCGCCGTCGGCCATAGCCATACGGGTCCGGTAAATTCCCTTGTTCCCCAGCCAGGTACTGCGGAATTCTTCCGGATCCAGGTAGACCACGGCTTTTTGGATAGGCTCATCCAGGATATCCACGTTTACCTCCCGGGCAAGCGCGGCAGCGGCTTCAAAGCAGTCCCGGCCAAATCCGATATACAGCCCCCGAACCGCCAAAGACCCCCGGCTTTTACCGGCAGCCGCGGCTTCTGCATCGGTTCGGGCGCCCACGACGGTCAAAACCCAGAGGATGGGAGGTAAGCGGTTTCCGAAACGGCGCATTCCCTCGTCGAACATGGCCCGAACCGGCGTATCGGTACGGCCCATCATCCGCTCCATCCCATAAGAAGCTCCTACAAAATGGCTCTTGTCAATGGCTTCTTTACCACCGGTTCCCACAAAAATATTCTTCCCATGATTGGCCATACCCACCACCTCATGGGGTACCACTTGGCCGATAGAAAGGATCAGGGAAAAGCCTCCATCCCGGAGCAGCTTATTCACCTGCACCGGCCAATCGTAACGGACCGTGCCTTGTGAAACTTCTGCTACCCAGTCTGCTTCCAACCGGCCCAACTCGACTACATCCTGCCGCCAATCATGGGGAATGAATTTATCAGGAGCGGTTCCGGGGAACATACGCCTCAGTTCCGCCTGGGTCATCGCCATATGGGTCCCCAAAGCAGGCATGACCGCGCCCAGGGGGTTCTTCTTATTGCAGGCGAGATCCCGAAAGGCCAGGTCGGTAAAATACCCTGCCCTGGAATGGAATCGGGTTATATCTGGAGGGAGGATGAGCAGCGGTCCCACATCGCCTATGTCCTCCAGGGCTTTGAGCAAGGCCTCGGAAAAAAGCGCATCCAGCGTAGGGTCTGCCATATCCGCCTGGACTCCGCCTTGAGCAACGTAGGTCATTCTCATCCCCTTAACTCACCGGTTTGCTATTGAATTGATTTACCATGAGGGTCGGCTGATGGGTTGCATCCAAGGTATCCCGCCAGAGATTCCCTTCGGGATCCACATGGCTTCGGTGAGAAATAGCCGCCTTCATGGGTAAGTGCACGAATTCGTTGTTTACGAGACCAATGATGACCTTGGTTTTTCCTGCCATAGCCGTATGAGCCGCGGCATTACCCAAGCGCTCGCAGTAAATGGAATCTCCCGGCCCTGCAGGAGCGGAACGGATGATATAACTGGGATCAATGTACTTTAAGTTGATCTCTATCTTTTTCTCGTCAAAATGACTTTGGATCCGGTCCCGTAAATAGGTGCCTACATCCGCCATTTTGAGATTTCCCCCGGCGTCGGTTTTCACATCTTTGACCAACTGATCTTGCATGGCCCCTTCAGCCACCACCACCACCGCATGTTTCCGTTTTTTAAGCCGTTCTTCCAAGTGGTGCAGGAAACCGTTATAACCCTCCAGGTTGAAAGGTACTTCAGGAATCAGTACAAAATTCACCTCATGACTCGCCAAGGCCGTATGCGCGGCAATGAACCCCGACTCCCGGCCCATGAGCTTGACTAAGCCTATGCCGTTAATTTGGGAATTGGCCTCCATGTGGGCCGCAGCTACGACGTCCACTGCCTTAGCCACGGCAGTATCAAAGCCAAAAGACTTTTGTATAAACGCAAAGTCATTGTCCACGGTTTTTGGTATTCCCACCATAGCGATTTTCAGTTTTCGCTTGCTTATTTCATCAGCAATGTCCAGAGCGCCTCGCTGGGTACCGTCTCCTCCGATGGTAAAGAGCATGTTCAGGTTAAGCTGTTCCATAGCATCCACGATTTTGCTTACCTCTTTGCCCCCGCCCCGGGCGCTTCCCAGATAGGTTCCACCGAGCTTATGGATATTATCTACATTTTCCGGATGCAATTCCCGAATCGGGTACTGGTACTCCGGGAGGAACCCTTTGTATCCGTACCGGATTCCGGTAATCCGGTGTACCCCATACCGGTACCATAAACACCGGACAATAGCCCGGATCACATCGTTGATCCCCGGGCATAGGCCGCCGCAGCTCACGATACCGGCATGAACATGGGCGGGCATGAAATAGATCATCTCCCGCGGCCCTGCACATTCAAAAACCTGACTTCGTTCAATCCGAACCTGGTCTCCCAGGGTCGCTTCTGCACTCAGCCGGATAAATTGATCGTCCGTAACATAATTAGCGATAAAATCACCCTTGACATTAGACATAACAATAGGCGATTTAATATTACGCTTTCCCAGTTCCTCAATGGTGAAATCAAAAGTTTCACTCATGGACGCCCCCCTTTGCTCAATGTTATAGGCAGCTCGACCTAGTTTTCAAACCCCGGTTCGTTCTGAAAAAACCAAAGCTAGTATATACCATTATTTTTATATATAATATATAGAGTATTATAGTTATTTTTCATGAATAGACAAGATCGGCTTTTCCAAAATCAGACCTTTTGAAAAAGCCAAAGTATAGGGAAGCGATAAAGATAGAAATCTATGACAAGACGCAGAAAAAAACCGGGGGTTCAATTAGCAAGTCATGCTCCCGTGCTTCCGCAGATTGAAGAACGGCTTGAAAAGATTGAGACGAAACTGGCCTATCTGGAAGATTTTGTAACTCGGCTTCAGGATACGGTGGTAGAAAGGAACAGGGAGCTTGACCGGATCCAGGAGGAACACCGGGCGATGAGGAGTAGATTGTTGCAGATTTCCCAGGAATTGGAAACCCTGCCCCATGAGAAACCACCCCACTATTAAGCGGATCCAGATGAGAAACGGGTCCTCCCAGGGACCATAAGGAAATTATATGACAAGGAGTTAGGTATGTCGAAAAAGGTACTGGTGCTTTTGGCTGAAGGCTTTGAGGAGGTGGAGGCCATCACCCCCATAGATTACCTTCGCCGGGCCGGGATTGAGGTCCAGGTAGTCTCCATTGCTGGGGACGGGTCTTTGCAGGTGCAGGGTTCCCACGGCCTGGCGGTACAGGCAGAGGCCCGTCTTCAGGATGCGGCTCAGGATACTTCCTGGGACGGGGTGTTGCTTCCCGGCGGTATGCCGGGAGCGTCTCATCTTGCCGCATCTGAAACCGTGGGCGCTCTCGTAAAGGCGCTGGCCGGTGCGGGAAAATTAGTGGCCGCCATCTGTGCATCCCCGGCAGTGGTGCTTTTTCCCTTGGGTCTCTTACAAGGCCGTAGGTTTACCTGTTTTCCCGGTATGGAAACCACGGTTTCCGGGGCTCAATGGGTGGAAGACAAGGTGGTCCGGGATGGAAACATCATCACCAGCCGCGGAGCGGGAACTGCGGGAGTTTGGGCAACAGCAATCATCGCCTACTTGACGGATCCGGATACTGCCCAGAAGATAGCTGCTACGGTATTGCTCTAGGCCCGCCAGGGGGCTTAATGCCCCTAACTGGCCGTGTAGTAAGGAGAGCGGGGCGCCCCTTGCTTCGGGCTTTTGCCGCTTTGGAACCAAGCCCACAATATAGGTGAGGACGCTCCCCCGGATGTAGGAACGAAGGGACGTACGCCCTTATCCCTAACCCCGCAGCCCCCCGCTACGCCCCCCGCTACGCCCACCGCAGGTGCTAATTACCGATGCGGATCGAGTTAAACCATGCGTCGTTATAGAGGTCCAATGCGGTTCCCAGGTCGTCTTTCAGTTCCGTGGCAGCCAGGTCTTCGGTTCGGTAATAGGGCGTAACCTTCTGGTATTGCCGGGCGGGAATGTTGGCGGTGGCAGGAAATCCGAAATAATCGGCAAACTCCGCGTAAATTTCAGGCCGGTGGATGAAGTCGATAAACTTATGGGCCAAGTCGATGTTTTTCGCACCTTTCAAGATGCACATGCTATCAATGTAGGCAGGCCCCCCTTGGCTGGGTATGAAAAAGAGCGTATCCCGCTTTAATTGCTCGTTATCCGCGATCTCCTCGTATACTACTTCCGCATACCCTTGTACCACCCAGAAATCCCCATTGGCATACCCCTTGCCGAAAGCCTCGGCATCGAACTTAACCAGATTCGGCTTCCATTCCTTGTTGATAAGGTTCTTGGCCGCTTCAATCGCTGCAGGGTCCTTGGTATTTACCGAATACCCTAGATGTACCAGGGCGTCTCCCATGACTTCCCGCATATCATCAAGCATGGTCATTCTGCCCTGCAAATCCTGGCGGCTAAAAATGGACCAGTTCTTTTCAAAGTCAGGCACCTTGGCGGTATTCACCGCGATCCCTGCGGCCCCCCAATAATAGGGCACGCTGTATTCCATGGCAGGATCATACGTGGCTTTTTGTAAGACCAGGGGATCGATGTTTTTCAAGTTGGAGAGCTTGGACCGATCGATTTTCTCGAACATACCCTGGTGGCTCATGATGGATACGTAATCCCCGGAAGGAAACACAATATCGTAACCGCTGCCTCCGGATTGAATCTTGGCATACATATCCTCGTTTGAGGCAAATTCATCGTAGATGACCGTAACGCCGTATTCCTTTTCAAACTTCTCGATAATCGAGGGGGGCGTATAATAGGTCCAGTTGTAGATATAGAGCCGATTCGATGTACTCGCCGCTTGCTTGCCTCCCCCGGCCCAGAGGCTGGCGGTACTGAATAGGGCCATAAGGGCCACTATTCCCAGCAGCCCTGGCCCCGTGTGAAGCAGGACTGCGCTTCTTACAGGTATTTTCTTCATCTTTTCCTCCTATGGTAAAGGCGTATAGGCATTGCCTTCACCAGAACAAATATATAGGGGATGGTATTCCCATCCTCCCGTATCGCCTTGAGGATAGCACGACCCTTAAGGCGGAAACGGCATGAACACAAGGCCCGCCCTATTTGGCGGCGATGTATTTGAGGAAATTCCTCAAAAGATAGGTGAGGAACACCGTACCCAGGATCATCACCACCGACAGGGCGTTGATCACCGGGGAGACGCCAAAACGGATTGCCGAATAGATATACAAGGGCAGTGTTGAGGATCCAGGGCCTGCCACAAAGTAGGTGATCACAAAATCCTCCAGGGAAATGGTGATGGCGGTTAAGAAACCGGACACAATACCGGGCATACAGAGCGGGATGATTATCTTTAAGAGGGTCTGCTTCTCACTGGCCCCCAGGTCGTGGGCAGCCTCAATAATCGAAAAATCGAATTCATCCAGCCGGGCCATGACCATGAGAAACACAAAGGGCAGGTTGAAGGTGGTGTGGGCGATGAATATGGTCAGCAGTCCCAGGCGCATCTTCACCCCGGCAAAAAAAATGGACAGGGATACGCCGATGATGATCTCTGGAAGTATCATGGGCAGAAAGGAAATGGTCTGCACATAGTTCCGTAGCTTAAACCGGTACCAGTTTATCCCGATGGCCCCCAAGGTACCTATGACCGTGGCGCTTGCCGCGGAACTTATCGCAATGAACATGCTATTCCAAAAAGAACGCCATAGGTCCCGGGAATGAAAAAAGAGTTGTTCATACCATACCAAGGAGAACCCGGTCCAGTGCATACCCTTGGATGCATTAAAGGAATATAAAACCAGCACCACCAGAGGCAGAAAGAGAAACCCAATGGTGGCAATAAAAACCGTTTGGGAAAAGGAGAATCGATTTCGATAGGCCCGCTTGGCATGACGAGCCGCTTCCCCCAGGGAGCTGATGGGCTTCAAAGGGGTTATGATGTGATAAATGATCCGTTTGAAACTCACTGCCGCAGCTCCTTGCCTTTGGTCCGGACCGCATCCTTCCGCTGTTGGGTCATCATGAGGACCACTCCCACGGTGGTAATGAGGGTAAGCACCATGGAGATAGCCGCGGCCAGGGGCCAATTCCGGGACTTGGTGAGCTGATCCGCGATGACGTTCCCCAGCATATAGGAATCCTTACCTCCTACAAGGAGGGGCACCGCATAGGCGCCGAAGATGGGGATGAACGTGAAGAGCACCGCGGTAAAGATACCGCTCCTGATGCTGGGCAGCAGCACCTTAACCATAGCTTCAATCTGGGTGGCTCCCAGGTCCCGGGCCGCCTCCAAGAGGGAAAAGTCGAATTTGTCGATAGTGGCAAACAGAGGAAGGATCGCGTAGGGCAGATACATATAAACCAAGACCAAAACCACCGTCTTTTGGTGGTACAGGAACTGGACATAGCTCTCCAACAGCCCCAGGCGTAGCAACAATTCGTTCAGGAAGCCGTTGTTCCCCAGGATATTCATCCAGGCAAATACTCGGATGAGGAAATTGGTCCAAAAGGGGATGATGATGAGCAGCAAGAGGAGGGTTTGATTCCGGCTCTTGGCCATGAAATACCCGCAGGGCAGGGCAATCAAGATGGTCAACACCGTTGCCGCTAGGGAGGTTCCAATCGTGCGGATGGTGGTAATGACCAGGCTGGGGTTAGAGAGGCCCCGGTAGGCGTCCAGGGAGAATTCTCCCACCACCCCGCCGTAGAGTCCTTTCTTGAGGAAACTATAGATCACGATGATAATGAGGGGACTCAGAAAAAAGATGGTGAACCAAACGGTCATGGGTGCTGAATAGAGGGGACCGTAATTCCGTTTACCCAGGACGCTCACGATGCTTTTACCTCGACGATATAGCCGTCATGGGCGCTCCAGGAAAGGAACACCTCATCCCGCCACAAGATGTCGGGGCCTTCATCGGAATACTTGGCGTGTTGTTTTATCACCCGGATAAGCACCTTATCCCGGACTTTCACGTAGAACTTGGTCTGGAACCCTGAATAGATAGGCTCATCCACGGCGCCCTGGAAAAGATTGATATCTTCCCGTTTAGTGACGGGCTTTTCCTTGGAAATGAGGATCTTCTCAGGCCGAATGGTAAAACTCACCCGCTGTCCGGGCTGTACCGTATCCGCCGTGGTAACCTTGATCCTGCCCAATTCCGGGATATCCATCTCCACCATATATTCTGGACTCGGTTTATCCAGGTACACCGAGGAGGCCACCACTCCGTCAAAGAGGTTGGTCTCCCCAATGAACCGGGCCACGAAGTCCGTGGCAGGACTTTCGTAGATTTCGTGGGGGGTTCCCACCTGCAGTACATCCCCCTGGTTCATCACCGCGATCCGGTCCGACACGGAGAGGGCCTCCTGCTGGTCGTGGGTAACGTAGATGAAGGTGATACCGATCTGGTCGTGGATTTGGTCCAGTTCGATGAGCATATGCTGGCGCAGCTTGGCATCCAGGGCGGAGAGGGGTTCGTCGAGGAGAAGCACCCGCGGCTCATTGATGAGGGCCCGGGCTATGGCGACCCGTTGTTTCTGGCCTCCGGAAAGCTGATTCGGTTTTTTATGGGCATGCCCTTCCATCTGGGCTAGTTGCAGATATTCATCAACTTTAGCAGCGATTTGCGTTTTGGGGATTCCCCGAATCCGTAAGGGGAAGGCCACATTTTCAAATACCGAAAGGTGGGGAAAAAGGGCATAGTTCTGAAAAACCGTATTTGCCTGCCGCCGATTAGGGGGCAGTTCCAACACATCCACACCGTCAAACTGCAGGCTTCCCTCGTCGGGACGTTCAAACCCTGCAATGATCCGCAGGAGGGTCGTTTTGCCGCATCCTGAAGGCCCCAGGAGGGAAAAAAACTCCCCTTTTTTGATTTCTAGGTCAATGTTATGTAAAACCGTAAAGTCACCGAAGGATTTAGCAATCTCCTTGATGCCCACATCGCTCCCTTTCAATACTGCTTTCTCAACCTCCCTTCAACAAGAACCTGTACAGGTATAGTACCTGTCTTTACTATAATGGAACAATGCGGATTTTAAAGGATGTTGTCAATTGGTTTCTGGTAAATTCTCGATAATTTTTACTTTTCCCCTCGCCTCGGTACAGAAAACAGGAAGAGCAGGGAATTATTCCTTTTTCGCAAAAGGCTTCCCTGCTCTTGGTTCACGTCCTTTTTCTTACATGAGGGCAGCCTAATTCATCTTCTCAAGGACCAGTTTGTACTCTGAGGCCGCTCCGCTGGCCGTGTAATTTTTAGCCGCGAAATAGACGTCCCCGGAGGAATTCTTGAAGGTCTTCAAGGTCCGTACCGCAGTACCCCAGGGCGCGGTGAACGTCTCCACGGTTACCTTGCCGGTAGTATCCGCAGTACCATTAGAACTGTCAGTATAGGTACCGCCGAAAGAATCGGTGGTTGTCGGGTTTTTGACCGTAAAGACCGCGCCAACGGTGACGGCGCTGCCGCCGGATGGCGTATAGCTATAGCTACCCGAGAATACAAAGTACTCATCATTACCGGTTTTTTGCTTTTCTATGGTCCAAAGACCGGTTAAAGGACACGAGTAGTAGGCGGATCCGCCCCGGCCAGAAACCTGAATCACTATATTGGGGGCCGGATTCAATCGGCAAGTGCAACACCCCCGCATTTGGCAAAAACCTCAGCAGGTGTCCTGTAACCTAAACACTTCATCGGCGTTGAATTAATTCTATTCACAATCCTATTTATTTC
>JAIRNP010000093.1 GCA_031258005.1 Treponema sp. | reverse complement strand
AGCTTATTCGCTTTTTTCCCCACATACGTCCAAAACTCATCTATCTCCAGCAGGTCATAGTGCTTTTGCTTCGCGGTGATCTGGTATTTTGAAGTAACAAGTATAGTTAAGACCTTTTTAATACTGATAAGGAGGACGAAACTAATGTCCCGGATACCCGAACCCCGCACAAACAGCCGTTTTACCGGTTCCTCAATCCCTATCCTACAGCCGTTGTAAGTTCTTTCCTGTTCAGCTATAAACTGGTGTCCGCAGTCTTTACACCGGTAATTTTGTTTTCCCTTGTGTTTCTTTCCGTTTTTCTTTATACGCTTACTATGACAATGAGGGCAATAGAGGTCTGTTGATAGTTGCATAGCTTATAGTACCTCTTCTTGCTCTCTTTGTCATTCTTCCTTTTAGCATACTTTGTCGATCACCACCTGCGTTTGTTGCCTCTGACCGGGCCTTTGTGGCGAAGTTATCCCTTGCGCTCACAGGCCACATCGAAGCATCCGACACATGGCGATTGTTATTAGAAACTCCATCTGGATCTCTACCTCTGAGCAGTCCTCTGTAGACCCCTTTGAGGATTTCTAGGGTTGCCCAATATTGGTCCGCATCAATACCATAACCAATATATAACAACCCGTGGTTATTGTAGGCGTCTACTTTTCGAGAGCCGGTTCCATACAATCCACATTGGAGGTTCGTCTATATCGTTCTCATATCCTTATTAACGTGGCTGTAATTAGTACCTTGCGCCGTATTTATAGCTAGGGGGGAGTGGTTCCCCGGACTTTTTGACGTACCGGTTATTTTGCAAGAAAACCCAGCGAGAAGATCTTCCCGGTCCGAGCAGTTTTCTATACGTGTCATGAGGGCTTCCAGATTGACAATATAACAATTGAAACATACACTAAAATTATGAAAATTGCTACTTATACAGTTAAACCGAAACTTCCTAGTTCTTTAAAACCTCTGGAAGAAATAGCCCGTAACCTCTGGCTTTCATGGAATTTTGACGCGGTCCAGCTTTTTATCCGTCTGGATTATGATGCATGGCTTAAATCCCAGCAAAGTCCGATTCGGGCTTTAGGTATGGTTAGTCAGGACCGGCTCGCTCAAGCAGCTAAGGATGACTCCTATTTAGCGGCGCTTAATGAAGTATACAAGCGTTTCCTTAAATATAGAAAAGGTGACACCTGGTATCACGGATCCCGGAGGGATATGGTTGCCTATTTCTCCATGGAATACGGAATGGATGTTTCTCTTCCTATTTATTCGGGAGGCTTGGGTATCCTTTCCGGGGATCACATGAAGACCTCTTCGGATATGGGACTGCCCTTAGTAGGTATCGGACTCCTCTATCGGGAAGGTTATTTTAAGCAGGTCCTTAATGCCGATGGATTCCAGCAGGAAAGTTATCCTGAAAACGACTGGTATAATATGCCGGTGGAACGGAAGGCCGGTAAAGACGGGGAGCCTTTAAAGATCACCGTTGAGTTGTCCGGCAGAGTCGCCATAGCCCAGATCTGGGAAGTTAAGGTAGGCCGTGCTTCCCTCTACTTGTTGGATACTAATATCGAGGAAAACCCTCAGGATATACGGAATATTACCGCCGCGCTCTATGGAGGGGATAAGGAAACCCGGATTCAGCAGGAAATCCTCTTAGGGATCGGGGGTATTCGGGCACTCCGGGTTTTGGGGATCAATCCTGCGGTAACCCACATGAATGAAGGTCATTCGGCCTTTCTCGGCCTGGAACGGATCCGGGAAATCATGCAGGAAAAGGGCTTTACCTTTGAAGAAGCTAAAGAAGCGGTATGGCCGACCAATGTCTTTACCACCCATACCCCGGTTCCTGCAGGGAACGAGCGGTTTGACATCGGGCTTATGGAAAAATATTTCCGTTCCTGGCCTGACATTTTAGGTATATCCTGGAAAGATTTCCTTGCCCTCGGGCGGATACATCCTGAGGATGATAACGAAACCTACTGTATGACGGTTTTGGCCCTCAAGCTTGCGGCCTATGCTAACGGCGTTGCCCGGCTTCACGGGACCGTGTCCCGGGATATGTGGAAAGGACTGTGGCCGGGACTTCCCCTGGACGAGGTACCTATCGGTCATGTTACCAACGGGGTACACCCTCGGACCTGGGTTTCCAATGTGATGACGGATCTCTTGGACCGGTACTTTGGCCTCCATTTTGAAGAAGAGCCCACGGATCTGACCATTTGGAACCGGATGGATCGAATTTCTGATGAAGAACTGTGGCGCACCCATGAGCGGCGGCGGGAACGGCTGGTCGTCTTTGCCCGGGAACGGATCCGGGAGTACATTACCCACAGCGGGGCAGTGAAGCGGCGGATTCAGCAGGCAGAGGATGCCCTTTCTCCTTATGCCCTGACCTTGGCTTTTGCCCGTCGCTTTGCTACCTATAAGCGGGGGAACCTCTTGCTTCGAGACCCGGAACGGCTCCTCAGACTGGTTAAAGATAATGATCGTCCGGTGCAGCTCATCTTCGCAGGAAAGGCCCACCCCATGGACATGCCGGGGAAGGAACTCATCCGGGAGATCATCCATTTTGCAGAAAAATACGATGTTACCAGCCGTATTGTTTTCGTGGAAAATTACGATATGACGGTGGCCCGGTACCTCACCAGTGGAGCGGATGTGTGGCTTAATACTCCCCGGCGGCCGCTGGAGGCTTCCGGGACCAGCGGTATGAAGGCCGCCATGAACGGGGTGCTCAACTGTTCTGTTCTGGACGGCTGGTGGGATGAGGCTTATAACCCTGAGATTGGCTGGGCCATTGGACAGGGGGAACAATACGAAGATACGAATCTCCAGGATGACGTGGAAAGCAGGGCGCTCTATGATCTTTTGGAACGGGATATCATCCCCCTCTTCTATCAGCGGGGCCGGGACGGGCTGCCCAGGGAATGGATCCGGCGGATGAAGGCTTCCATGCAAACAATTGGTCAATCCATGTCCAGTCACCGGATGCTTATGGATTATTCCAACCAATTCTACTTTCCGGCATTAAAGAACTACCGCCGGATCGTGAAAGATGAGTACAAGGAATCCAAATCTTTAGCCGTCTATTTTCAGAAACTCCAGGCGTCTTGGAACAGTTTAAAGATCGTCGCCATTGAATCCAATGCGAAACCGGTGATGCAGCGGGGAGATTCCCTTACGGTTACCGCTTCCATTGATCTTGGTTCGCTCCTACCGGCGGAATTATTGGTTGAACTGTACCACGGTTCAGTATCGAATCAAAGTACCGATATTAAACAGGCCCGGCGGTCCGAAATGAAGCCGGTGAATCATCAGGGAACTTGTTACCAGTACCAGGTGAGGATAGAATGTATTGATACGGGTTTTCAGGGACATACCGTGCGGATACTCCCTAAACATGATGCCCTGGTCCATCCGTATCGAACCGGTTTTATCAAATGGGCCTAAAGTAGCGTGGTTTGGTCGGGTGTTTAGTGCAGTTTTACGGGAAGAAGCGGCTTAGTAAGGGGGGCTTCTGGTTAGCCCCTCGGCTTCTTTCATGGTTTTTTACGGCAATTCGGTAAAACCGAAGTGCGTTTTTTATTGTTACTCCAAAGTCCCAAGCGCTTTGGAACTCAGTTACACTCGCCACATCAAAACAAGGATGGTTTGTATGGCTTCTTCTCCGTTGTATTCTTCAGGGGCTAGGGGAGTAACTCGTTTCTTGTATCTGGATCAAGTAACGGCCTTTTTTGTGGCTATTCTCTTGATGAGCAATGTGGCTTCTTCAGCGAAGATCCTCGATCTGGGTTTTTCTCTTTTTGGAATTCCTCTGGCTTTTGACGGTGGTACCCTGCTCTTCCCGCTGTCCTATGTGTTTGGGGATCTGCTCACGGAAGTATACGGTTTCCGGGCTTCCCGCCGGGTTATCTGGACCGGTTTTACCGTCCTGGTTTTGTCATGGGGTGTATTTTTCCTGCTTCGCATCCTTCCTGGGGAAGCCGCATGGGAATCCTATGCAGGAAGTGCCGCATTTGACGCAATTCTGGGCGGCATGAGCAGCGGAGGTATTGTCTTGGCAAGCCTCTTAGGGTACTGGATGGGGGAATTCTCCAATTCTGCGGTTCTATCCCGTATGAAAATTCTTATGCAGGGCCGTATGCTTTGGGTGCGGACCATTGGGAGTACCCTGGTAGGAGAATTGGTGGACAGTCTGGTTTTTGTAGGTATTGCAAGCCTCACCGGAGTTTTTGGATGGGAACTCTTTGGTACCCTGGTGTTCACCAATTACCTGTTTAAGTGTACCATTGAAGTACTGATGACTCCCCTCACGTACCTGGCGGCCTATAAACTCAAACAGGCTGAAGGGGTGGATACCTACGATGTAGGGGTTACCCTTAATCCTTTCATCAGCGGTTTTGTCAAAGAAAAGACAAGCTAAATTCGGAGGGCCTTCTCCAAATACTGCATGCAGACTAAAGCCCTGCGAGGTGTACTACAAGCCCTACAACGAGGGGAATCACCAGATTATCGTAATCGTTCAGGGGAAGGGCTTCTACCACCGTGGTGCTTACGGCGGCCAGTAACGCGGTTTTATAATCATAAGAGACCTGATAGGAAGTAAAAAACACCGCAGTAAAACATGCCGCAGAACCTTCTATACTCTTCCCTAAGAGAAAAGCAGGACGAAACCGGCCGAACATTTTCCCCACTAAACTCGCGAATCCGTCTCCAAAGGCTAAGGCATATATCCCAATGGAAGCGGCGGGATCCGGGTATAAGAGCAGCGCCAGGGAAGAACCGATTCCCAGGGTAACTGGCCCAAGGACAAAATGACCTCTATCCCGTGAACGGGAAGCCATATTCGTCAACGAAGAAATGAAGGGTATCTCGACTCCAGAAAGCCGGGCGATTTCCATATAGGTATACACCAGGGTACCCATCATCAGGAGGATCATCGTAAAGGGCCGGCTTATCGCAGCCATACTGGGACTAAGGGCTATGAGAAAGTGTATAGCTTTTCTAATAACTTCTGTTTTAAGCTCTCTAAGTTCGAAGGTTCCGGGGATCATACCGGACCGTTGAACCATAAAGAAGTCGTCTTTTAGTATAGGTACTGCCTTCATCATCTTTTTACTAGCAAATTCTATACCAGGATTAGGTTATGCCCGCTCAACAGCGGCACTCAGGAGCGGTATAAACAAACCCTACCATCCTTCTATATAAGGTATCAGAAACAACTTCAAAATGTCAAATGCTGCAGTAGTTTCCGTAAAGTTACGGGTAAAAACGGACGTTCCGCCGCTTTTCCGGAGCCTCTTTCATCGGACCCTAGATCCGCTAAACCCGAATTTTGAAACCGGCTCATGGTGAGACCATGATGGCCTAAGGGGTTCTCGGTGCAGCCTTCCCGTAAGTTACGTATCTGTATAAAAAAATATACGGTACAGATTCAAAAATTACTATGGATGATTTTTCAAAATGTCAGATGCTGAAAAAGCCTCTGGGATGTACTTATTAAAACACCAATTCCACCGCTCCCGTTGACCGAATTCTCAACGGGGTAAAGGCTCCAGGACCGAAAACCGATTCCATAAGGGTTTTATAGGCATCCAGGTACTCAAGCGGTATATACGCCTGGATAGTTCCGGCAAACCCACCGCCGTGTACCCGGCAGGCCCATAGGGGCGGTGTGGTTTTTCCCGGGGTTTCAAAAAAGGCCTGGGTCAGAGCCAGGGCCAGGGGCAGTCCCTGATCGTTTAGATTGTGAGGAACATAGAGATTTTGCAATAGTTTCCACGAGGAATCCCCGGATTCGTTAACCAGACCCAGGTAACGCATGAGGGCCGCGGATCGGGCAGTACCGGAAAGGGCCACGGCCTTTTCCAGCGCTTCTTGCATGGCATCCACCCGCTGGTTTTCATGGAAGAAATGCAAGGCCCGCAAGAACGGCCGATCTCCTACAACCTTCCGTATTGCTGCTGTATGGGCCAAGAGGGTCTCCCTATCCAATTCCCGAAGCACCGATTTGCCGAAAAACCGAGCCACTGCCTTCATTTCGTGGGGGATGGCGGCATACGCCGGGGTGAGGTCTGCATGGCTTCCTCGGGTATGTACCACACAAAGACATAAGCCAAAAGATTCCATATCCAGATGAATAGGCTGGACCTTCGGATCCTGTTCATGCTCAAAATCAATGAGCACTCCACCGCCGTAGGCACAGGCAGTTTGATCCATCAGGCCGGAGGGTTTCCCAAAATAGGTATTTTCCGCTTTTTGCCCGATCTTGGCGAGTTCCAGGGCAGAACGGGTTCCCTCTCCATAGAGATGATCAAAAATCGTCCCAAAAAGAACCGCTATTGCGGCAGAAGAAGAAAGTCCTGAACCGGCAAACACCGTGGAATCCGCATATGCGGTAAACCCCCTAAGGACAAGCCCTTGAGCAGCCAATTCCCCGGCAACTCCTCGAAGCAGCGCCTCTGTGGTTCCCTGCTCAGAAGCCCGGGGACTCAAGTCCGAAAGATCGATCCGTACATCCGGGTATCCGGTGGAACGAAAAAGCGCCTGTTTATCTGCCCGATGCAGGACAAGGGCAACCACATCCAATTGAATAGAAGCAGCCAGAACCTTACCATGGTTGTGATCGGTATGGTTCCCCCCGAGTTCAGTACGGCCTGGAGCGGTAAAAAAACGGATCTGGGCGGACTTTTCCCTCCCTTGTTCCGGGTCTTCCTGGGAGACTAAGTCACCAATCCCCTTAATCAGGGATGTATAACGATGCCGGGCCGATGCAAGTTCCCCCCGCCCGTAGAGGGATGCCAGGAGGGACACGGCCCGGGGGGAATCAAGCCGCCGGACTACTCTTTCGTTCATGAGGACCGTCCTTTATAAAATTGGAGGAGATCAAAACATAGAATTGTTCAAAAACTTCAGTTTTTGAACAACTTCCGCTTAAAAAGACTTGTATCGGACTAAAGTCCGCGAGAACCCACAACGAACCGCAGGTTCGAGTCATCGAACAAGTCCAATATTGTTTATGTATCATGGTTATTTCAATTTTGGTCATCCTCGTGGCGGTCATATCCTCTATTTTGCTGTCCCTGCCTCTTCCATGCAGACGGCTATCTCTCGTGAAAGCCAGGAACAGCTTGCTGCAGACCAGTCCCGAGCCATTAAGCTGTACTATGAGGCCTATCTATACGTTGCCCACACCACAAGGAGTTACATACGGCGGGGGAAAGCATCTTAAACAATCCTCTACATGGCCAACAACTTTTTTATATTCTTACCCGGCGGATCCCCAAACATCCGCTTGTACTCGCGGTTAAACTGGTTAATGCTTCCGTACCCTACCGAATAGGCCGCATGAGCGGCGTCCATACGCTCAGTCAACATCAAGTGCTGCGATTCGTAGAGGCGCAGCCGTTTCTGATATTGTAAAGGGGTCATCGTGGTAAGCTGTAAAAAATGCCGCCTGAAAGTAGAAGGGGCCATATTAACCAGTTTCGCCAGTTCATTGATGTGTAAGGGTCTAGTATAGTTGTTCTTGAGCCAGAGAATAGCCTGCGCTATCTGATAGTTTTTGGAACCTTGGGTATATATTATCCGAAGCCTGCTTCCCAGCGGCCCCTGAAGCAGGCGGTAATGTAATTCCCGAATAAGCAGCGGGGCCAGCGCCGCCTGTTCCGCAGGAGACTTGAGTATGTCGGTAAGGCGCAAAAATACGTCCAGTAGGCAAGGGTCTATATCGACAACCGCCATTCCCTGCCGGGGAGAAGATTCATCGCAGATCTCTCCCTTTGCCGGAAAAGGAATTGCGGCCAAAAGTTCTGACAAAATCGTAGTATCCAAGTTCATAAGAATCATCAGACAGGGCTTTTCGGGCGCTGCCTCAAGTATCCTACCCTCGCTCGGCAGATCGATATCAATAAAGACATACTGGTTTTTGTTCCAGACGACTTCCTCCGTTCCTATGATGGATTGTTTTTTCCCCTGTACCATGAGGGCAATCTTGGGGCTATAGAAACACCCTATGATACCGGTCGGCTCATCGTAGCGGACTAGGGCGAATCCTGATATCCCGGTCTCAAAACAACCTGGTTTTGGCGCAAAATCCATGAGCGCCTCCGTGAGGAAGCGGTTGGTTGCATCCAAATCTATACGGTTATTCCCTGCCATACAACACCTTTTTGCAAGATTATCCTCTCTTGCCGGTCTTGTCAATAATCATGAGCATATTAGGCAAAAAACAGGAGGTGGTATTCCTGTTTAGGAGGAAAAGGGATTCGTTTGTCCAAGGATCCACGAATGCCCAAAATCGTAGTAGCGCTGGTTAGTAAGTTCCGGTTCTTTCAGAGCATTATTTGGCCAACAACGTTTTTTGCCCTTTACCCTTACGCCTTCAAACTCGTGCTAAGGTTTATATCAAGCCTGCTGCCTGTAAGACCCCAATGCTCTCCAGTACCTCTTCCCAAGAAAAAACTTCCAGATTAACCGTCCCGGGAAAGGCCGCTAGTACAGGAATCACTTCCTGAAACCAGGGTTCTTCCAGGCGTAGGGGCCGGTGATCCGGAAGTCTGCCATCTATCCGGGCTCTCTCATAATCAAGCCCGTGGAGATGGATCTCCTGGATCCGTTCCTTAAAGCGCCTATAAAAAGCCCCCGGCTCCTTCCCTTCCAAAAGCAGATGCCCTGTATCCATACAAATCCCTGCTTCATCGGGAAGATACGCCAACAGGGCCTCAAATCTCCCGGGCCGGGTGTTCTCTACCAAGAAGCGGTGCTTTCCCCGGTCAAACCGGTTCATCCAGGAAGCGATAAGCCCAGCCAGCGCCGGTGCATCTTCAGGAGGTCCTGGATGGAAGATGTAATGCTCGGTCAGGGGGAGGGTCTGCTCCACCAGTTCCTCATGAAGGGATCGCAGCGGTTCGGGGAGGTGCGCGGTAAAGCTAAAACGATTTCGTAGTGCCAGGATGCCCTTCCATTCCTTTTGGAGTAGGCTTTGGGTCTCCCTATCATAAAAGAAGAAAAGCAACTCCACCCCCTTAACTGCAGGCTGCCCCTGGAGAAAGGTAAGATTTTCCAGATAGGTTCCGGGAATCACCCAGGAGGGAACGGTTAAGCGCATCATTTAACCCTGAGGGGGATCCCTGAAACCATGAATTCCACCCTGTCTGCGGCTGCGGCAATACGTCGATTCGCTTCTGCTAAGAGCAGATTATAGCGGCGGGTGGCTTCATCAAAGGGGATGTTTCCCAGCCCCGTTTCATTGCTCACGACAATAGCGTTCTGCATACCCCGGATAAACCGATCCAGCAGGGGATGAAAATCCCCTTCCCGGCGGTAATACATGAGATTGTTGATCCACATGGGAATACAATCCACAATCACCGGAGTACGGGCTCTGACAATGGCCTGGTCCAGGTCCAGAGGTTCTTCGATGGTAAAAAAGGCGCCCAGGCTGGCGCGTTCTTCCTGGTGCCGCTGGATTCGGAGCTTCATTTCATCGTCCAAGGCCTCAGCAGTGGCGATAAAAGAAACCGGGAATTGCCCTTGTTGTTTGACCAACTCCAGAGCGCGGCTGGATTTTCCTGCTTTGACTCCCCCGGTAATCAAGATGATCATGGTTTTTGATTGTGGGGAATTCCCTGGCCGGTGTCAAGCCGGCGCAGTACCTCCCCCGCCTCAGGGTAGTTCGGCATCCTCTACCGCTTCTTGAGAAACGAATGTCTTCGGGGGTATCGACCTGCTCCGGCTTTCAGTATCACCGGGGGTAAGCACCCTGATTCGGTCAAAAACGATATTTTACCCCTAGAGCAGGAGCAATAGTCAACGTATTGCCATAGCCGATATTCCCGAATTCCACACTGACCCAGAAGGTGAAGAAATTAAAGAGGTAATCAAATTCCGGGGTCAGGCTGAAATACCCAAAGGATTCTCGTATGTTGAAGGCTAGTTCCACGTAAAATTGATCCTGCAGTACGTTGACGGCCGCCTCCATGCCCTCAACCACCGCATCGGGGATGAGGATGAAATTGGCAGTGACCTTGAACCCTAACCAGAAAGGGGTACTATAAGCCGCCGTGAGATCCAGGCCGAAGCGGGAATCCCTCCTACCCCACATCCTATAGGTCCAGGGAGAACCCAAGGCAAGGGAAATCTCCCCTGGAGGGAGAAACAAGGCATAACTGAGTTCAGGCTCTACCGTGCCGCTGCCTCGGCCACGGTGATCTTCCGGGTTAAAGAGGAGATCTTGCTCGTTTTGGAGTCCGAATTGAAACTCCGAGAGAGAACCCAGGGGCAGATGGACCGCAATTTTTTCTTCGGCAAACAAGAACTGGGGAAAGGGATGGGTAAGGCAGAAGGTATATTCCCCCTTCAAATGCAGATCCACTTTTCCAAAGGAATGATCATATTCAATCAGGGGGGTAAGGAAATAATCCTTCCTATCGGTATCCCACAGATAAAAACCATCCCCATAGAGGCCGACACTGAGGCCGATCTTATCTGCCGCGGCGGTACCGCACAAGAAGAAAATCAAAAAAAGACAAATCGACTTCCTCATAATGATACTGAGTAATAGTCTATAACATACTGAGGCACATGTAAAGTAAGCGGAAATAGACCAGGAGCGTTCCTTTGCCTCCTGTTAGTATTCCATCGCACCGCCCTTACCTATGTGCCCAAAAGACCGGAGGATTTCCAAAAATCCCCGGACGGTTTTGAGGATGCTGCGGTATGATTTGGTTTCGGTTGTATCCGGTATGTGGCTTCCTGGGATTTAGGGCTTTACAAAACGCAGCAACCCTTGATCGAGATAAAGCCCTACGGGACTCCCCGGAGCAGGAATTGCCGTCCTCAGTCCCGCATCAACCCTGACCAGGGTTCTCTGAGGACATTCCACTTCCAGAATCAACCGTTCTCCCTCAAAGATACTTTTCCGAAACAAGGCCCGTAAAGCAATATGAGAACCCCTGGGATGTATGCTATGGTTCCCTGCAAGAAATAGGGCATCCCGGGGAATGAAAAGTAGCGGCCGTTTAGGATCATACTCCGAACCCCGGGGTACCCGGCACTCTCCCAAGGAAGAGGAAACCATGATACCCTCGGGGCTTTCCCCCTGTATGGTACAGTCCAGGACCTGGCCCGCGCCAAAGAAGTGGGCCCCGGTTTCGGTTTGGGGAAAGAGAAAAACATCCCTGCCGCAACCGGTTTCCACGATACGCCCGGCAGACATAAGGGCGATACGGTCTCCCAGAACCGCCGCTTCTTCCCGATCATGGGTAACAAAAATACAGGGGGCCGATGAGGCTAATCGAAGATCTAAGAATTCCTGCCTAATGTCCCGCCGTAAGGGTGCATCAAGGCTTGAAAAGGGTTCGTCCAGGAGCAGGGCCCGGGGGGATGCAGCCAAAGCCCGGGCTATGGCGATCCGCTGGCGTTCCCCGCCGGAAAGCGCATGGATGCGTCGTTTTTCATATCCCGGCAGCCGGAGGATCCTCAGCATTTCCTCAACCCGCTGTTGCCGTTCCGCCTTGGCTATCCCTTGGGTAAAAAGACCGTACGCTATGTTTCTTCCTACATCTAAATGGGGAAACAGGGCCAAATCTTGGAATACCACCGCAATATGCCGTTTCCAAGGAGGCAGGCGGCTTATATCTTCCCCATTACTCCTCAGGATCCCTTGTTCCGCTTGGATAAGTCCTGCGATGAGGTGGAGAGCAGTCGTTTTTCCACACCCCGAAGGCCCGACCAAGGCCAGGGTTTCCCCCTCTGCCACCGTCAAATCCAGGCAAATCGACAGCTCCCCATAGGTTTTGGTTAAGCGGACTGCTTCAAGGGCCATGGTTTTTTCCTTCGGTTTCCCTTTGAGACACCCAAAAGAAGAAGCCGCAGCTCAGGATCAACATGGTTCCTGCCGCACAAGCCGTCCCATACCGATAGGAACCTACGGCCCGGTAGATGAGCAGGGGCAAGGTTTCCCAATCTTCAAGACCTACCATCATAACCGCATTGAGTTCTCCCAGACTGAGCGCCGCGGAAAAACCCCAGGCAGACCGAAGCCGTTGGGCCGACAAAGGCAAGGCAACCGAGATCATCTGTTGTACCGGTCCTGCTCCACATACCGAAGCCGCGTTTAAGGTGTTGACCGGCACGGATTTGAGTCCCTGGGATAAGGCATGATAGGCAAAAGGAAGGCCGCTTACCCCATGAATCGCCACCGCGGTCCAGATGGAACGGGCATGTTCCCGGCCGTACAGACTGAGCCAGCCAAGGCCCAGCACAATGCCCGAGGAGGCCAAAGGCGCGGTGGTAACTACCCGCAACAGGGTTCCCAGGAAGGAAAACCCCGAACCGGAATCCGCGTATTTCGCGGTTCCCGCGGCGAAGAGCGCCAAGATACAGGCAAAAGCCGCGGAGAAAAAGGCCAGGATAAGGGACCGGAACAGGGCGGGGATACTGCGCTCCCCCAGGGCATACCACCATTTCAGATCGATCCGGGGAGGCCCAGCCCATGAAGTGCGCACTAACAAGGATTCCCCCAGGATGGACAGAACCGGCCCCAGGACTAAAACCAGAATTCCCAGGGCGTAGAGGATGCGGACCGTGGTCCCCAGCCAGGTTTCCCTGGTTTCCAGGGGCCGATCCGCGATATCCGGGCTAATGGCCTGGGCTTTCTTTTCAAAAAACAAATACCCGGCAAACAACATACCGGCTATACCGGTTTCGAACAGCGCCAGGATGCCGGCGCGATGAAAATCCAGGGAAATCCGGGCATAGCGGTATATTTCTACGGCCAAGGTCGTAGCCGCGGGCCCTCCGCCCAGGACTAAAACCACCGCAAAGCTCGTAAAACTGTAGAGAAACACCATGAGCGAAGCGGCCATGAGGGACGGAAGGATCATGGGGAACAGCACGGTAGCCGCGGTTTTAAGGGGGGACGCCCCGAGGCTTGCGGCTGCCGGAGCATAAGCCTTGCGGATTCGGTGTATGCCGTCTCCTACCAAGCGTATAACCAGGGGAAAATTGTAAAACCCGTGGGCCAGGATGATCGCTTCCGGCTTATAGAGGATATGAAGCGGCCCTTCCTTGGTACCGGTCAGGGCCATACAGAGACGGTTGGCCCACCCGGCATTACCGAAAAAAAGCACGAATCCCAAGACCACCAGGATCGAGGGCAGGGCAAAGGGCACCGCGCTTATGACCCACAAGGCCCGGGAAACCGGGGATTCCCTATGCCCCAGGAACCACGCCCCGGGAAGACCCAGGGCCAGAGCTGCCAGGGTGCTGAACAGGGCTTGCTTGAGGGTAAAAGCCACCGTGGGCAGGAGCGAAGCCGCCGGCAAAACGCCCTGCTCCGCCCTGCTCAAGGCTCCGGTAATGGACGCGCCATAAGGGAGGATGAACACCACCAGCACCGTACCTAAGGGCAGCAGGGCGAATATCCAGAGCTTCTTGTTCACCGGCCTTGGATCTGGGTCATAAGCTCAGCCCATTCGGTGAGATCCTTATCCCTAGGAATAGGAGGATACCGGGTCTTTTCACTTTTTGGATTGATCCGAAAAGCCTCCGGTAAAGGAATCCCAATGACCGGATACATCCAGTTGGTCAGGGGAATAATATCCTGAAACCCGGGGGACACCATAAAATCCAGGAACTTTTTGGCGTTTTCCTTGTTTTTCCCCGCGGCCAGCAGCCCTGCCGCCTCAATTTGAATGGGGTGTCCCTCGGCAAAAAGCGCGGCTTGATACCGTTCGGTTCCTTCATATTCCAGATGCACCCCAGGGCTGGTGGTGTATGAAAGCACCATCGGAGCTTCACCCGCGGTAAAAAGCCCGTATCCTGAACTCCACCCATCGGCGACCGTTAAAATCGAAGGCCCAAGACGGCGCCAATAGGATTTCCAATCTTCTCCGTATACATCCAGGGTCCAGGCGAGGAAACCAAGCCCGGGAGAAGAGGTCCGGGGATCCATGAGAATAAGCTGTTTACTATAGGCTTCCCCGGTGAGGTCCTCAAGGCTTTGGGGAGGCTGGGGGATCCGCTGGGAATCATAGACAATGGCGAAATAGCTATAGTCCAGGGGGATTAAGCGGTATGTTTTATCAAACACCAGGTCCGGGAATATTTCATCCGCCCCTTGTGGTTTATAGGCCTCCAATAATCCGGAAGCCAAGGCTCGTTCCGCTAGGTTCTGATCCAACCCCAGAATGACATCCCCATCCGCCTTGTTCCCTTCCAGGAGCAGGCGGGATAAGACTTCCCCCGCATCTCCATGACTTACCCATTTGATAGATATACCGGTTGCTGCGAGAAAGCACCGGGCTGCTTCCGGTCCCGGCCCCCATTCGGAATTAAAAGAATCGTAGGTCCAGACCACCACTTCCGGTGCGGGCTGCAGGTCCTGGGCTTTTTCCCGGTTCGCCTTAGCATACCCCGGAGAAACTGCAAGGCCAAAAAGTAAAACCCCTGAAAAAAGAACCTGCCCAAGGGCAGCATAGTTCTTCCTCATCGTGAATCCTCCTTACACTGACCAGAGTGATAGATATGATGAACCCAAAAGTCCCGCTTCCGGCGCCGGAAGCCCTTTTGGTCTGGGCGCCTTGGCGTTTCCGGAGGGACCGTGTTCCCTGCGCCAGCATTATCTGGATCAGGTTCAAAGGGTGTGATCTCAGGCATCCTGTTACAAAACAGTCAACCACCCCGATACGGTGTAGTATAAAATAATTCCAGCGCTAAGGCTCGAATGATACTGTGGCTATAATCTACTACGTATGAAGAAAGAAGTCAATTGCCCGCATGGGCTCATGTTGCCATGCTTTCAGTTCATTTGTCAGCTTTTCCAGTGTATCTAGCCGCCGGTTGAGACATTGCCTTGTCATAGCACTCAATGCTATCTCCGCTCTGTTAATCCAACTGCCATCTTTGGGTGGGTAATTGACAAGAGACGTTACTTCCCGCGCCCAGGTATACTTCCCGGACCAGATCGTTTGCCAGGATCGATTCCCGGTCTCTCCCGATTCCCCAGAGAGGTATATCAGCCGGATCTTTTCAGTTCGGACAAATGGGAATCAATAGCCTGGATTACCGCGATTCTCAGATCCGTTAAAACACACTCCTGAAACCGCGTGATGGCTTCAGAGGGGAAAGATTCCATTGAAAACAACTGGGGACTATCAATTTCAAGGGCGGTAGCTATCCGTTCCAGCATTTCAGGTGTTGGAAACTTGTTTCCAAGTTCAATTTGACCTATGTAATGGGGCGAAGTTCCCACCCTTTCAGCTAAAGTTGCCTGCGTAATAGCCAGAACCCGCCGTCTTTCCTTGATATTGTGAGCCAATAAAACTCGTAAACTTGTCATAGGCTAGCCTATTGTAAGATTTTTCATTGACAAACTTCCGTAAAGGAAGTATTATAATAAATACTACCTTTACGGAATATTCTGATAAGGGTACATAAAACTACCGAAGCCTGGACTTCGGCGTAACTTTTGTCCGGTCTGCTGGCTGGACAGTAAGGGGGCTTTAGATGAAGGAGTTTTACAAATTTTTGGGGATTATTGCCATCGGGACGGTAATCGTAGTGTCCACCCTGGCCTTGATGGGGTGTGACAATAGTACAGGCAGCAGCAGCAGCGGGGGTGGCGATGACCCTCCGTCACTGACCGGGAACTGGGTAGATGACAGGGACAATCCAACTCGAGCCTTTATATTCACCAACGTGTCTGATGCGGCTATTTCCGGTGCCAAGGTTGCCTATTACAGTACCAATTTGACTGACGAAAATCAGACGGCTACAGGTACTCAGATATACATAGGCGGTACCGCTTATACCTATAGTCTCAGCGGCAATGCGATGACGGTGACCGGATATAGTCCGGCGGCTCAACAAGGGGGAAATCCAACAGATGTAACGTTTAACCGGGCCCAGGGGACAAGTGGTTCAACGATGCACGGAATTTGGGTCAGTAACCTGGCATCCACCAGTCCGCAATATACCCTGCTTATCATACGGACAGGCAGCGCCAGCATCTATACCAGCGTGGGGTCGGGCAATTGGGGACAGGCCGCCTATACGCTGTCCAGTGACGCGAATGCAACCTACGTAAAATGGGATAACGGCAACCCGACGGCGTACACCCTGAGTACCGATCCCACTCAGTTGGCTATTACTCCTCCTGGCGGCAACCGAATAACGGGGCTTATAACCCTTTCTGCTTGGTAACTTTAACCGGGAGATCGGAACGCCGTGGTCATACTCAGGAAGCCGCTTTCCGGGGGCAGCGGTCGTCGCCCCTATCTTTTCATTCTATTTCTGTAACTATTCAGGAGCGTGATTTAGGACCCGTACTTATACAATACGGGTCCTTGGTTACATTGTAAATTCCGCGCCCAGGTACACTTCCCGGACATTGTGGTCGGTAATGAGAATGCCTATGCCTTTTTCGGCAAGGCGGCGGATGATCTGCTTGATTTCATATACGGCGATGGGGTCAATACCGGCAAAGGGTTCGTCCAGGAGGAGGAACTTCGGCTCCGTGACCAGAGCACGGGCAATCTCGGTACGCCGCCTTTCGCCGCCGGTGTTGGTCAGTTCGGTATACAGCCGCTTGAGCATAACATCGGATATGACGCGGCTTTCTTCCCATAGCCGTTCTGTGATGCTGATGGTCAGTTTCCTCTCGGCATGAGTGGCCCGGAATTCTGTTTTTTTGGTATCCATCGCTATCCCCTCCCTTGGGATGCCCCGGTATACCATGCTTTCCCTTATTCTGCCCCGAAAAAGAAGTCGTACCCTATAAATCAAGGTAGCTTGATAAGCAGGGCTTATCTCCCAGAAACTAAAGTTTTGGGGAAGCCTCTATGATATAAGTCAATAATGTGCCTCCTTTATGGGAAGCGACAGAGATATCCCCGATCGAGGGTAGCGTCGCTGGGGTATGGCAACCCCTGCGACAAACCGGTTCCGGGTCTGCTCGGTGAGTTGTTCGATGGCTTCCTCTAGGGTTTTGGTCTCAGGGGGCGCATAGGGAGGATCTGAATCAAGGATCGTGGTATTGGCCAACGTAACCGAATTCGCATTGAGATCCGAGTAATAGGTACTAAAGAAAGGGCCGCCAAAGGGCTCACAAAAGCCGCCAAGCGGCAGGGAACAACCGCTAAGGTTTAGCCAAACACCGCTAAGGGACAGACAAGAACCGCCAAGCGGAAAAGAAATAGGTGGAAAGGAGTTAATGGCGCATACACAGGATTTTGTCCCCTCCCGGGACGGCTGGCCGGCACATTTGAACGGGCGCAAGCCCCGCATGGACACACATTCCGGCGGCGAAGGTAAGGGACTTGAAACTGCATACCGCGGACTGGCACGCCGCCCGCGCGAAGACGCCGGGGCCGCATACCGGCGTTGACACGGGCAGGGCAACGAGGGCTTTGCGAAACTGAGGGACAAGCGTCTAGCCTGAAGTTTTCTTCGGGAGTATCTTGATGCTTATGGAGAAAATGGAAAAAAATCCCCGATGGAAGCTCACCACGATCTATCCTTCGTTTGATGCTCCCGAATATATCCGGCATAAAGCACTCTTCCATGAACGAATCCAAACCCTGCTGGAGCGTTTAGAGGCTCCCCTTTCCCCAGAGGGGCTTTTGGGCTTGATACATGCTTATGAAGCGGCGGCGGAGCTTGCAGAAAACCTTAAAGCCTATGCAGAGGCCGTCTACACCGCCGATACCCGGGATGAATGGGCCTTGGGGGAGATCAACGCCCTTGAAGCAGCTGCTTTGCCCCTGGAGAAAGGGAAGGTCCTGTTCAGGAATCGCCTGAAAGAACAGCAAGCCCTGGTCTTACAATGGATTGAATCTGAAGACGCCCTGAAGCCCTATGGTTTCTTTATTACCGAGTCCTTGGAAAAGGCCGCGTTCCAGATGAGCCCGGATATGGAAGATCTGGCCAATGACCTTTCCCGTTCCGGGGGTAATGCCTGGACCCGGCTCCATGAGGCCCTCTCTTCCGTCACTACAGTGCTGTGGGACGGGGTTACCGGGGAACGGAAGACCCTCATCAGCCTCCGGGACCTGGCCCGTAGCCCGGATCGGCATATCCGGGAACGGGCCTATAAGGCGGAATTGGAAGCCTGGAAATCTCTGGCAATTCCCCTCGCGGCGGCCCTCAATGGGGTTAAAGGAACGGCTATCACCTTGGAAACCCGACGAGGTTGGAAATCCGCTCTGGAAAAATCCCGGTTCCAGTCCCGGATCAGCGAAAAGATCTTGGCGGTTCTTATTGCTGCTATGGAGGGATCCCTTCCCCTCTTTCGCCGGTATCTCCAGGCTAAGGCCCGGCTTCTGGGGCTTCCGGTATGCGCCTTTTACGACCTCTTTGCGCCGGTAGCTCGTACCGGTGCAAGCCCAGAACGGCAATGGACCTGGGAGGAAGGGACGAATTTTATCGCAAAACAGTTTGATGCCTTTGATCCAGGTATGGGGACTTTTGCCCGCCATGCCTTTGCCTTTTCCTGGATAGATGCGGAGCCTAGGGAAGGCAAAATAGGAGGAGCCTATTGTACGAACTTTCCCCTGGCAGGAGAATCCCGGATTCTCTGTAACTTTGATGGTTCTTTTGATTCGATTGCCACCCTCGCTCATGAATTGGGTCATGCCTGGCACCATGAACTGGTCAAGGATCTTCCCTGGAGTCTTGCCCAGTATCCCATGACCTTGGCGGAAACGGCCAGCATCTTTGCGGAAACCCTGGTTTTTGAGGGGGCCTTACAGCACGCCTCTTTTCAGGAACGTTTGGCCCTCATGGAGGGAAGCCTCCAAAATAGCTGTCAAGTTATCGTGGACATTCTGTCCCGGTTTTATTTTGAAGAAACCCTCTTTAAGCGCCGGGCTTTAGGAGAACTTTCCCCAGAGGGGCTTTGTGAGCTGATGGAGGATGCCCAAAAAAGAACCTATGCCCAGGGGCTTGATCCCGACCTGCTGCATCCCTATATGTGGGCGGTAAAAAGCCATTACTACAGCCCTGCTTTAGGGTTTTATAATTACCCTTATGGGTTTGGACTCCTTTTTTCCCTCAGCTTCTATGCCAAAGCACGGACCGCAGGTCCTGGTTTTAGGGCTGTGTATCGGGATCTACTCAGGCTTACGGGGAGGGCTTCCGCTGAAACCGTAGCGCTGGCTGCGGGGTTTACCTTGGAAGATGAGGCTTTTTGGCAACAGGGTATAGGGATTATCGCCGTCCAGGTAGAGGAGTTTGAAAGGATGGTTACGCACATTACCGGATAAGCGCTACCGAGGCAATTTTTCCGTCTCTAGTATAAACCCGGTTTGGGTTATGGGGATCCAGGATCCGCTGCCCCCGGTGAAAGAACACATACTGATAGGTTCCCGGCGGCAGGGGAAGGGTGAGGGAATAGTGCCCCGGAGTTTTTTCTGGTAAGGTATACATGAACGGATCCCACCCATTAAAATTGCCTGCCACGGTGATGGACTCTCCGGGAGGGGCCGTATAGATGAAGTTGAGGCTCCCGAGCGGGGCGTCAAAGGTAGAAAGGGACTTTGCTACAGGGGGAATAGATACCACCGAATGGATCAGACCTGAAGCATCCATCCGATATTCCGGGTTTCCCGGATCAGTCGTCCAAAGACCATCTATGACCAGCCTATATTCCAATTCCCGGATATGCTCCGGCAGGGTATACACATGGAACAAGATCCCCGAATCCGTGTACAGGGACTGTTTTTTCTTTTCTTCTTGGGGGGTGAGATTATCCCTGGGGAATAGGAGTTTGCGAAACCAATACACTTGTGCAAAACCCTCATGGGCAAAGGCAATCCCCACTCTTCGGTAGGAAGAAGGAGCGGTAAAAATAACCCCGTCTTCAAATACTTCCGGGCGCCCCGGTTTGCTGAGACTTAATAAATGATCAATAAATTGATAAGATTCTGTATCTACCGCCCCAATAGTGCCGATAATGAGCATAAGGAGCCCTGTACCCGTAATCGTTTTCATAGACTATTTACAATTATCGGTTGATAGCTCAATATCTTAATATGCCGTCATTACAAGATCTGGAAGCATTTAAAACCTCCTTTCGTACTGTTGGTAAGGAAGATATTATCCTGGCTAAACAAAACATTCCCCCAGACGATCTTCCTTTGCCGGATTCCGACATCCCTCCCTCCGCTCCTTTAGAACCCAGACCAATTCCTCAAAACCCGGGTGAAACCGGTGGTATTCCTAATCCAGTCGAAAGTACGAACATTCCGGTGGATACCGACCCTGAAGCATCCGAAGTTTCCTCGGACCTTGAGTGGGATGAGGATGACGGTGATTTTGATTTTAGTGATTTATTGAGCCCTGATTTGTCCCCAACTATCGTGCCGAAGGAACCTCCAGAGGAGGACTTTCCTGAGCTTGTTATTCCTGAAAAGGATGGGCCTTCTATTCCGGACAGGGAGGATCCCCTGGCCGCTGAGATCCCTCAAGCCGAAGGGGAGGTGGTTCCTGAGGTGGATCTTCCTCCGGCCGAGGATTTTTCCTTGGACGATCTGGAAAATACCCTGGGCCTTGAGACCCCTCAAGCCGGGGGAGATGCCCCGCGAGAGGCGGTGGCTCCTGAGGAGGAGCTTCCTGCGGCCGAGGATTCTTCCCTGGAAGATCAGGCAAATCCCCTGTGCGTGGAGACCCCTCACGCCGGGGGAGATGCCCCTCAAGAGGAGGCGGTTCCTGAGGTGGATCTTCCTCCGGCCGAGGATTTTTCCCTGGACGATCTGGAAAATGCCCTGGGCCTTGAGACCTCTCAAGCCGGGGGAGATGCCCCTCAAGAGGAGGCGGCTCCTGAGGCGGATCTTCCTCCGGCCGGGGATTTTTCCTTGGACGATCTGGATCTCGAAAACATCCTGTCTGATGATTCCCGGGCTGAATCGGACAGCATGGAACATAATCCGGCATTGAGTCCCGTTAATCTGGAACAGGACGCCTCCTTAGAAGGGTTACCGCTGGATACCTTTGACGCCTTTAAGGTGCAAGATGAGGCAGAGGAACCGGGTAGTGAGGAGGCTCCACCCCCTTCTTTCGAGTCCTTAGATGAGGATCTGGCGATGCTTAAACCTTCGGCAGATATAGAAGAAATTCAATTAAGCGATGAAGAATTGGTCTTGCTTACCAAGACGTTGGAATCCTATCCCTTGAACCTGCGTATTGCCTGCGAAGAGGCAATCGCTGAACAGGCGGTAGATCCGGCCTTGATGTCCAAATTGATAAAATCCCTGGTCAAAGGCGCATCGGTTAAAGAAATGGTTCCCCTGGTGGGGAAAATTCTTGGGCGAATTATCATCATACCCAAGAACTTTGAGAAAAAGACCGGGGAAGCCCTGGAAGCGGCCCATGCCGGTTTTACGTATATTTTTGTCCATAAATTGCTGCCTATACTCCGTCTTTTCCTGATCATTGCCCTGGTGGTAGCTTCTCTCGGTTATTTAGTATACCGATTTGTGTATACTCCAATCCATGCGGACTTAGTGTACAAGAAGGGATATACGGATCTCCTTGCCGGGGACTATAGCCGGGCAAACGATGTATTTAGGGAGGCCCTCAGCATTCATCCGGTGAAGCGGTGGTTTTATCGATACGCCGAAGGATTCAAGGATGCCAGGCAATATGGCTATGCAGAAGAAAAGTACGATGAACTCCTGCAGTATTATCCCCGGGATAAGCAGGGCGTCCTGGATTATGCCTCCATGGAAACCAATCAGCTCAATAATTACGCCAAAGCGAACAGCCTCCTTCGAAGAAATATCCTGGATTATGCGGCGGATGATAAGGAGGGGCTTCTGGCAGTAGGGGATAATGCCCTTGCCTGGGGCGATATAGACCCCATACGGTATGAAGATGCCCGGGACGCCTATGCCCGGTATCTGGAACGGTACGGCTGGGTTGATCCGGTGGTAGAACGGATGTTGAAGTATTTTATCCGTACCGACAATTTAAGGGAAGTCCTTCCCCTGCAAGCTTACTTCATGGATAATCCCAGAACAAAAATTGCTCCTGCTTCTTTGGCGGAACTCGGAGGGTATTTGTTGGATAAAAAGCTCGAGGAAGTCCGGGGGGTTCCTAATGAGTATATCAGTCATATTGATGGTATTCGGGATATTCTGGTTAAAGCCGCAGGAGCGGATCCTGCTTTACCGGAATCCCATTATCATCTTGCCCGGTATTATAACTATTTCGATAATGTAACGGATGAACGGATCACCTTGGAACGAGCTGTTCAGGCCTTTGATGCAGCCAAGGAAGAACCGGTTCGGCGTCTCAATATGCGGATCGATACGGAGCGAAGATTCGCCGGATTATTAATGAATCAGAAGGAATTCTTTGCCGCTGAAGAACATCTGGTTAAAGGGATCGGATTGTACGAAGATGGGGTAAGACGGCAGATCCTTTCCCGTTCCCCTCAATTTGGCCGGCTCTATGCAGACCTGGGGGACCTGGCCTACTTCACCCAAACGGGGGATATGGCAAGGGCCTTGGAGTATTATATACAATCCGAGCAGAACGGCTGGGCTCCTCCTGAAGTACAGTACCGCATGGGCTCTGCCTACTATCATCAACGGCAATGGGGCCCTGCGCTGGAGCGGTTTTTTGCCGCCTCTTCGGAGATACCCTTGAATCGGCGGCTGCTTAATGCGTTGGGAAGCGCTGCCTATATGCGGGGAGATTATTTTACTGCCCAAGGGTATTACAGTCGCTTGTTGGATCTCTTACATGCCGACCAGATTCGGTTTCCCATGCTGCTTCCCAATGAGCGGCCGGACCATTTGGAACTGACGGAACGACTCATGGTGGTCAGGAATAATTTGGGGGTAACCCTAGAAGCCTTGACCGAACAGACGGGGGATAACCGGTACCGTTCTCAAGCCCTGGGATTGTACTCCGAGTCTGCCCGGGCCTGGGATACCCTTACCCGAAACCCCGAAACCTTGGTGCGTTCTGGTGTGGGGGAACTGTCCACCCCAGGGCTTAATTTGGCATTCCTCAATTCCCGGAATAGCCTTCACCCTGAGCCTGATTATGAACCTCAGCTATACATTCAGATTGATAAGGATGTATTGGAACCTTCTCCCTGGGAAGCTCTAGCTCCCCAGAACTTCCGTTTATCGGATGGGCTTTTTTAAACCCGTATCCCTGAAGCAGCTTCAGGGCTTTGAGCCTCCTTGGTGCTTATGAGATGCAGATTAAAAGATAGGGCTGGTTCCGGTGGATTTTTTTATCCCCCATGCCAGCGGTTCCTGCTCCTTGAGGAACGAGCAGGACAGAAACACGGTGAGCCGGCACCCGAAGGCTTGCCGGTCTTTTCCTGTCTTGAGGCTTAGTCCCTATACTCAATAGGAAATACCGAGCGATCCCGAGAGAGCAGGGTATTCGGAAAAATGGCCTGGGCTTCTTTCAGGAGCTGCTTGAGGTTGTACTCGGTATAGCGGGGGCTGTAGTGGATCAGGGCGAGCTTTTGCACCTGAGCTGCCGCCGCAATCTTGGCGGCCTGTTCCGCAGTCATGTGCTTTTTCTCCCGGGCGCTTTCCTCTAGGCCCGCTTCGAACATACCCTCACATACAAAGAGATCCGATCCGGCCACCTCTTGGGCTATTTCATAAAAAGGCAGGGTATCGGTTACAAAAGAAAATTTTCTCCCCGACCGGATCGGCCCCAGCACCTCTTCGGGACGGACTTCGGTACCATCCGCAGCCTGTACGGTCTTCCCTGCCTGGAGCTGAGACCAGCAGGGCCCCCGGGGTACTCCCCGAGCCAAGGCTTGTTCTGGGTGGAACTCCCCGGGACGGGGGTTTTCTTCCAAGATATACCCAAAGCAGGGCTTGGTATGTCGCAAGGGAAAGGCCCGGACATGAAAGTCTGTTCCCCTATAGACGATACCAGGCTCGGTTATTTCCTGGACCAGGATTTCATAGTTAATGTACATATCCAGCACCCGTCGATTGGTTTCAATATATTCGGCAATCCGGGGGGGGCCAATGATATAAAGCGGGTCCTCCCGGTCCACCTGGGAAGAGAGCATGAGCAAGCCGGGAATACCCGTAACATGGTCTGCGTGGGTATGGCTTATAAAAATGACGGATATTTTTTTCCACCGGAGGTTAAGCCTGCGCAGGGAGACCTGGGTGCCTTCTCCGCTATCAAACAAAAACAGGTCTCCCTCCCGCCGCAACAGTACCGAAGTAAGATGCCGGTTGGGCAGGGGCATCATACCGCCGCTGCCGAGAATAAACGCTTCAAGATTCATCGTGATTGAGTATACCGGTTGGGGAGGAGTAATGCAATGGAAGGTCTCAAGAGCCCTGATTAAGTGAATAGGAAAATCTCCTATCATGAATAGGAGATATACATAGCCTTCTCTCACGAGGGGTCTTCGAAGCTGCTTCATAAGGTAAGCCTACGGTGGGTATAGACGATCCAAGAGGAAAGTCGTACACTATCATACAAGAAATTATAGTATAGCACTGTTTATAACAAAGAAAAAAGAGTGCTTTTTAAATGCCTTGATTATAAATGTATGGGGGGATGAGACCATGGGAGACCCTATTATGGAAATCAATGAAAAGGGGATTGTCTATATTAACATCGAAGAAGGGCTGAAACGGGTGATGCATAATAAAACGCTTTATGTCAAACTGCTGCATAAACTGAAAGCAGATACCCATTTTACGGATCTTACCGCTGCGCTCCAGGCCAAAGATTACGAAAACGCCCGGACCGCGGCTCATACCATCAAAGGAATAGCCGCGAATCTCTCCTTAACGGAACTATTCACCCAGGCGCTGCAATTGGAAGGGCACCTTAAAAACCGTATCATACAGGATGACGCGCTTGAAATTATTACCTGCTGTTATGAGAAAACCCTCATCAGTATTGATAAAGTCCTTGAGCAATATGGGTAATCCAGGGTCATTATGAAAAACAGTCCCATTCCTACGGTTTTGGTGGTAGATGATGTGGAAATGAATGTGATAATCCTCGAAGAGATATTGAAAGATGATTATACGGTCATTACCGCGAAAAACGGCTTAGAGGCCCTGGAGGTATTGCATCGGACCCCAGTGCTTCCCAAGATCATTCTCCTGGATGTATTTATGCCGGAAATGAACGGCTACCAGATGCTTGAAGTCATGAAGGCCGATAAGACCCTCCGGCGAATTCCGGTGATTTTCATTACTACCTCAGACTCGGAAAGCGAAGCCTTATCCGCAGGGGCGGTGGATTTTATTTCTAAGCCCTTTCTTCCGGAGATCGTAAAACTCAGGGTGAAGAACCAGATCGAATTAAAAAACTATAGCGACAACTTGGAAGTCATGGTGCAGGAAAAGACCGCGGAACTTACCGCAACCCTGGATAATATGCTCCAGGCTATGGCCAACATCATTGAATACCGTAACCTGGAGTCGGGCAACCATGTCAAGCGGACCCAGTTTTTCTCTAAAGCCTTGATAGACTATCTTTTAGAATCCGCTTCGGTGTATGCGGATGAACTGCTCAGCCTTGAACCGGATATAATCGTCAAATCCGTGGCCCTCCACGATGTAGGAAAAATCGGCATCCCCGATAAGATCCTCCTTAAACCGGATAGATTCGACCCTGAAGAATTTGAGATCATGAAAACCCATACGGTCATCGGTAAGAACATTATCGAATCGATCTTGATTCATACGGATACCATCTATTTAAAGCACTGCCGGGATATTTGTTACTGCCACCACGAGCGCTTTGACGGGAAAGGGTATCCTCAGGGTATTAAGGGGTATGATATACCCCTCTCCGCCCGGATCGTTTCCCTGGTGGATGTCTACGATGCCTTGGTATGCCCCCGGGTATATAAGATCGCGTTCCCCTATGCTGAGGCTTACCGGATAATCAGTGAAGGCCGGGGAACCCAGTTTGATCCGATTCTTACCGATGCAGTACTGGTGCTTAAGGATGTCTTTCAAGACATAAGCCAACAGAACAAGTAAGCCCTGCGCCCCTTTATGCACGTTACGATACCCTATGGAGCTACCGTTTATACACAAGTTCTTCACCGGATCAAGGAAAACAGGTAAGATGAACCGTAAGGGAGCCGACAGGAGGGGAAAACATGAAAACGATAGCTAGCCGGAACCGTTTTGGAGACCAACGGTTGGGAACAAGGGGGCTCAAATTCTTGACCGGATGGTCAGGAAGATGCGCGTTGTGATGCAGAAATGTGATA
>JAIRNP010000052.1 GCA_031258005.1 Treponema sp. | reverse complement strand
GTTGAGGCCTATTACAATCGCCTTCGTATCCATTCGGCACTTGACTATGGGGCGCCTGATGTGTTTAACTCAAGGCATGTCGCTTAACGGTGTCTACCGAATGGGGTAAAGTCCAATCTGGAATTCCAGGGCATCCTGGTATGCTTGGAACTCAAGGCGCAGGGCGCTGAAGAATCCCTGATGCCAATCAATTCGTGTTTCCCCCTGGGTCATGCGGTCATTTTCCATGACAATACTTGTACTTCTTACCGCTTCCGCAAGGGCAGGGGTCGTTCCGGCCTACCTTAGGCTGGGAACGGACCACCGTAACCGCTTCGGGCTGCCCACGGGCAGGAGCGCTCCCCGGCCGGCCTTTTGCCCCGGCAAAGGCCCCAATGCTCCCGTGGCTTGCAGACTGGGCGCTTGCCAGGGTACGGCTCTTGGTTTCCCGATCCCCAGGCTGAGAAACCTGAATCCGTACCAGGTGCAGCCGGGAGGCAATGTCTTCCCGGATCTGGTCGATCATGGTGTCAAAAATCTGGAAACCCTCCACCTTATATTCGGTCAGCGGGTTTTTCTGGGCGTAACTCCGCAGATATACCGCTTCTCTGAGGGCCTCCATGTTTTCCAGGTGGTCAAGCCACTTGCGGTCCACTGCTTGGAGGTACTGTATCCTTATGAAGGCGTTCAGGTTACTTTCCCCAATAAGGGCTTCTTTTTCAGCAATGTCTTGTTCCAATGCGCCGATAAGCTGCTGCTCAAGCTGGTCTAATTTCTCGCCCCCCCCACCCGGATCAAAATGCAGGGAATAGCCGAATTTGGTTTTAAGATACTCGGTTATGTCTTTTATGGCTTTCCCCGGATCCTTGCGATAGCGGGACTTACAGGTCTCCAGCGCCGCGCTTACCATGTCCCGGGTGGCCTCGTTTACCCGCTTTTTGAGATCCGGATCCGAAAGAATGGTGTCCCGCTGTTCATAAATGAATTTCCGCTGCTGATTGAGTACATCATCGTATTCCAAAAGGTGTTTGCGAATCTCAAAGTTCCGTTCTTCCACCTTTTTCTGGGCCTTTTCAATGCTCTTATTAAGCCAGGGATGAAAGATAGGCTCTCCCGGTTCCATACCGATCTTGGCCATGATGTTTTTGATGTTGCCCCCTCCAAAGAGGCGCATCAGATCATCATCCATGGAAATGAAGAATTTCGACCTACCCGGATCCCCCTGCCGGCCTGAACGGCCCCGAAGCTGATTATCGATCCGCCGGCTCTCATGCCGTTCCGTACCGATCACATACAAGCCCCCTAACGCCTTGACTTCCTGGTAATCCTTTTTCCACTGCTCGTATTCTTCCTGATAAATCTCCCGGTATTTTTCCGGGCTTGCCGTCGTACCTGCCCGTTTACGGGCGCGGTGTTCAGGATTACCTCCCAGTTTAATGTCCGTTCCTCGGCCTGCCATGTTCGTGGCAATGGTAACCGCCCCTTTCGCGCCGGCTTCAGCGATGATCACCGCTTCCCGGGCATGGTTCTTGGCATTGAGTACCTCGTGGCGTACCCCTCGCCGGGTAAGCAGGGTGGAGATGATCTCGGACTTTTCAATAGAAACCGTCCCTACCAGGATGGGCTGCCCCTTTTTGTAGGTCTTGGCAATCTCATCACAGAGGGCTTCCAGCTTTTCCTTCTCGTTCAAGTAGACCAGGTCATGCTCATCGTTCCGGGCCACCGGCAGGTTCGTGGGGATTACCACCACCTCCAGGTTATAGATCTTGCTGAATTCCACGGCCTCGGTATCGGCAGTGCCGGTCATGCCGGAGATTTTTGCGTACAGTCTAAAGTAGTTCTGGAAGGTAATGGTTGCCAAGGTTCGGTTCCGCTGGGCGATTTTGATCCGCTCCTTTGCCTCAATAGCCTGATGGAGTCCGTCGGAATAGCGGCGGCCATGCAGGATCCGGCCCGTAAATTCATCCACAATCTGGACCTGCCCGTCCTGGACCACATAATCCACATCCAGGTGGAAGAGCTTATGGGCCCGCAGGGCCTGGGTAAAGTAATGAATGTACTCGAAATTCTCCTCATCCACGATAGCCCCTTTGATGAGGTTCCGCTTATGCAGAATGTCCTCGATCTTGGTCAGCCCGGCATTGCTAAAGGAAATATTTTTGTTTTTTTCGTTGATCTTATAATCCCCCACCACTTCTTCACCCTGGGTCTCATCAGGGTATTCCCCGTCTTCTTTCTTGTGCACTTCCTCCAGAGAGCCCAAGAGCCGCTCCACCTCAGCGAACTTGAACGTATCATCCTCCGCCGCCCCGGAGATGATGAGGGGGGTCCGGGCCTCATCAATGAGGATAGAGTCGATTTCATCGACGATACAGAAATGATGACCCCGCTGTACCCGGCTTGCCAGGTCCCGGCACATATTGTCCCGGAGGTAATCAAAGCCAAACTCGTTGTTCGTTCCATAGGTGATGTCACAGTAGTAGTTTTCCTTACGCCGGGCATTATCCATATTCGAGAGGATGGTTCCCACGGTGAGTCCCAAGTACCCAAAAATCGGCCGCATCCATTCCGCGTCCCGTTCGGCCAGGTAATCGTTTACCGTTACCACATGGATACCCCTACCCGGGATGGCGTTAAGATACGCCGCAGCAACGCTCATCAGGGTCTTCCCCTCTCCGGTCTTCATCTCCACGATTTTACCCTGGTGGAGTACGATGGAACCCAGGACCTGCACATCGTAGGGTCGTTCCTCCAGGTTTCGCCGGGACGCTTCCCGGGCCAGGGCAAATGCTTCGGGGAGCAGATCCTCCAGGCTTTCTCCCTGGGTATAGCGATCTCTGAATTGTTGAGTCATTCGGGGAAATTCCTCTGCCGGAAGCCCCGCAGCCCAGGCCTCCTTCTCATTGACTCGGTGTAATATAGGCAAGAGCGCCTTAAGATCCCGTTCATGTTGGGACCCAAATAGCGCTTTTATGAAATTTTCAAGCATAGATTACTGTAACGCGTAAACTTCCCCATTGACAAGACGGTGAACATCCGCCGCCTCTCGTACGCTTAGTGCCACTCTATACAGGGGTCAGGGCATATAAATGAAGAACGTGTTAGGCTATACCTGTTATCGTTTCTTGCTATACGAGACTAAAATCTTCAGGATATATTGGACTTGTTCAATAACTAAAGTTATTGAACAAGTCTACTGTCTGATAAGCCCATCCGTGTGTTCGTTTAATCCCCGCTCCCATGAATGACAGGGATGGGTAAAAGAGCTGCAGCACTCCAGCGCCGCGGCCTTTGGCGGATCCAGGTTTCCGTTCGCCTAAATCAGTCGCTACGCTCCTTCCCACGGCTCACGTCACCCACCGTTTGTCGGGCCTGTAAATGCTACGCATTTCCTTATTCGGGCCGCCAAACCGTCGCATACAGCCGGATCTTTAATATGGTATGCTCTATTACTCCCAAGAGTTTGCCAGACCTAAACCTCTGGGCTCAAAGCCGCGCCGCCTCGAGGTGGGCAAAAAAGATCCGGCTTTCGGCCTTGACCTCCTGCACGAAGGGATTAGCATCAATATGGCCAAGCACCGCGTCCCGTTCGGCGCTGTTCCGGTAGGTGCTATTTCGAAAGGGATCGAGATAATCTTTGAGCTTGGTTTTATACACCTGCTCTTCGATGAAGCAGCGAATCCGTACTCCTGCATTGAGCAAGTCATTCCAGTTCTCCTTGGTGATAAGCGCAGCAGAGGCTCCCGTATCCGCATTACCAGCCTGTAAAAACCGGAGTACCTGCAGGGCATTCAACGCGTTATCCAAGGGGTATTCTTGCCGGAAGCGATCATACGCAGCGTGTATCTGGTCCCATGTAGTCAGTTCCCCTTCCCGAATAGCTTCCCGCAGGGCATCAACCTTGGTTTCCCGCACCAGTTGTCCCCCGAGATTGACCCAGGCCAAGGGGACCGGGTCAGGATAGGCATCTTGAAACTGGAGAAAATCCCAGCGCCCCGTGTCCGCTCCACCCTGCCCCGTTTCAGACAAGGCAAAAAAGTCTATCAAGGTTTTCACCCCATAGTACAGGAGCATTTCCCGGTAGGCCCTCAGCCCTTGCCGGGACTTGATAATCGTAACCGGCCGGTTTGAACGTTCCAAGGTCCGTTTCCCTACCAGTAAAGGGGCTTCATCAGGCAGGTCCTGGAGGCTTGAGTATCCTGCCGCTCGTGCCCATACTTCCAGCAGGTTCAGCCCCTGGATGATTTCAGCCACCGTATCCGGTGCCAGGTACGCGGTTTCGATATGCTGTATCTGGTATTGCCGCTTATCCCGGATCCGGCATTTCCAACTGTTCCGTTCCAAAGCATACATATTGTACATCCACCAATACCCAGGCATCACTTCCAGCCCGGTAGTACCGGTACTTTGGGTAATCAAGCTGAAGGGCAGGGGAATATGCAGTTCTGCAGGATAATTCCCTTTGGCAATCAGGGTGTAACTCGCAAAACGGCTATTATGTTTGAGGGTACTTGAAAGGCCCGGCCAGAATCCCCGGCCTGCAATGATTTCACCGTCATTACCCCGGCTGTTGTGATTGGAGCCCACGGTAGCTCCTGCAGCCATATTTGACTGGCCCAGGATCATGGCGGCTATCAAGAACGAGTTGTTGTGGTGCTGTTCATGGGCAGGAAAGACGAGGTTATTGAGTACCTCACAACAGGAGACCGTGGAATTATCCCCTAAAATTGAATGAATCAGGCGGGCGCCGTATTTAAGATTGCAATTATTCCCCAACACAAACCGTACCGCCTTGCACCCGTAAAATACCCGGCACCCGTACCCAATGATACCGTTTACCAGTTCAACCCCTTCGCCAATCTGGGTCGGGTCCCGGGGATCCGATTGGATCGAAATATTTTTAAGCTTATGCGCGCCCTTAATGTATGCCCCATTCCCAATCCGCACATCTTTAATCGTATGGCAATGTTTGATCACCGTTTCGTGGCCGATAGTCCCGTAATAACCCCGCCTTGCATCTACGGAGCTTTGGGTTATCCGCTTAAAGGCATCCATGAGTCCCCTATCCTCCCGGTACACCGCCCACAGGTACGCATCCGCACAGATCATCCTGAGAAACGGAAGAACGCTGCGCCCGCCCGCTTCGTTTAAGGGGTCAATCCACACCCGGACCGCTTCATCCTCCCCGTCTTTGAGGATGCCTTCACCGAACTTGGCATGATTGGTGGTATCCATTTCATTGATTGAACTCAGTATAACCTCATCGCCGATAAGGTAATGGGATAGATACCGGCAGTCGTGGATGGCAGGCCGGTCCCCAATGTCGCAGGCAATAATGCGACTGTGGCTGATGCCCACAGGCAGCATATAATCATGGTATCGCAGAAACCCTGCATCCAGGGATCCGATACGGATATATCCTGCAAAGACGCAGTGCTTGACCAAATGAGGATTAAATCCATCCGTTACCCATACATCATGCCAGGCTGCGCAGCTATTGCCTTGGGCTTCAAGGACGCGGATTTCTTCGGGTATTAAAGGGCGATAGCGGTCCTGCCGGCGCTCCTTATGCACGGATCCGGGGGGAGGTGTATACAACGCGTCTAGCTGCTGGTTACGCAGGTAATATTCATCTTCCCCTGGAGGAAGGTAAGCGGAGGGGATAAAATCATACCCGTACCCAGGAGCAGGTCCTCCATGAGGAAAGGAAGACTCGATAAAGGTCGTGTTCATTACTTCAAGCATAACCGGACAGCAGCCGAAGGTCTAGCTGGACTACGGCTCCTGTCTGGATATCGCTCCCTACGGGGCAGTAAGGGTTCTGCGTTTTCCCTATATGCGTCGGTTATCTTCCAGGATTCCCCTGGTTTCATTTTTCCCCTCCTGTTCTTTTATCGGAGAATTCTCCTGAGTTATGGCTAAACTTGATCCACAAGTTTAGCTTTTACCTGTTCCAGGATAGACCTCCCCCCCGGAGGTTTTCGGTTTGTGGTGGAAATCAGGACTGATTCGGAACGTGCGGAGGATCGGTACCCCTTATCCGGGTGCAGGGACGGTAGGAAAAGGGAACATGTGGAGAAAAACGGTTTGAATCGTGGTTTCCCCATAAAAGGGTCTGACCCTTACCTTCGATATCCCGACTCGCTCTTCCGCCGCCATGGCTTCCTCCTCAGGGGGTTCCCCTTCCACTATCCACGAGCCATACCGATCCCCCCAGATATGCCCTATCCTCCCTGTTTTCCGGTTGTACCGTTGGGCAAACACCTGTTTCAGCCGCTTCATAATTGCCGGAAGTTCCCGCCCCGCTTCAGGCTTGATATAAAACGTGAGATGGTCGTCCGTAAGCTGTAGCCGGCGAATCTCGAAACCAAACCTGCGTTTCGTCTCACGGAACACCTGGGCAAACAGTGCCAAAGCGGTATAATGGCGGAACAGGGGTTCCCGATTGTTGATACGGGTATGGATTGCGTACCATACCCCTTGTTTGAGTACACGTAATGGTCTCATAGAACATATAGGTGGTTGACCAGCGGTTTTGCTTAGTAGGGTGTTCAACAATTTCAATTTTTGGAGACAAGCACGGCTTATCCACATGCCCCTAACAAGTTTTGTGGGTCAAGTTTAGGATTATGGGGGAATACATTCTTAAATCTGGAAGTTCTAGACTCAAGGGTATCGAAAAAGATCCCTTGCTCTCCAAAAGGATACTTCCTGTGGCGTGGCAGCTTAGACAGACTTCATGGTGCTGGTCCGGTACCACGACATCCCTAAGGCAATTCCTAAGGGAATCACCGTAATACCAAAACAAACATACCCCAATAGGGGGCTTTGGCCAAAGAAAGCCCAATAGCTCGTGGTCCCCGCCAGGGGCAAGCCGATGATGCCGAGGATAGCGGCCAGGATCAGCCCGGGATTTCTCGTCATCAGCAGTCTCCCCAAAAAAGGGATCCCCACTGCCAGAGCGGTTCGCAGCAGAGGCACTAAGACCAGGAGAAAAGGCTGGCTCTGAACGCTCCAGTTTACCGTATGGATAGCCAGATCCGGGATAAGCCATAGGAGGGCAAAACTCGCCGCCTTAACCCAAGTTCCTGAACTCCCGAAACAGCATAACAACCCATACAGCAACAGGGGCAACAGGACCGGTACACTGACTATATCAACAAAACCGCTTATCCACCGGGATAGGTCAAACCCGCCGGGTTCCATCAGGGGACCAAGAAAAAACAGCACAAACCCCAGGATGCTTCCTGAAAGCAAGGACCAGATACCCTCTAGGCCTGTATCTTTTCCCGGGGAAAGAGCAGACCACCATAGATAAAACAGGGGCGTCCAAAGGAAACAAAACAAGCTCATCGCTTTCATCATCACCCTTGTACTACCGGATTGGCTAATATACCAATCCCTTCAATCTCTATTTCTACCCTATCTCCGCCCTGAATGGGACTAACCCCTTGCGGGGTACCGGTGGCGATGATGTCCCCTTCCTCCAGGGTGAAGTTCTGTGATATATAAGAAATTAAAAAAGGTATCGAAAAGATCATGTCCTGGGTATTTCCTGACTGCTTCACCACCCCATTAATCCGGGAACAGATAGCCAGATGCTGAGGATCCCCTATATTCTGGTGAAGGACCAGTACCGGGCCTATGGGTCCAAAGGTATCAAATGACTTACCCCGGAACCATCCTGAAACATCGGTGTTCTGTAAGTTCCGCTGACTCACGTCGTTGAAACAGGTATAACCCAGCACATAGTCGAAGGCTTTTTCTGGGGGAATATGCTTCCCTGGTTTGGCGATGATCAAGGCCAATTCCGCTTCCAGATCCGTCCGCTCTTCTTCAAAATGATAGTCCTTGATATGACCGGGAATGATGATAGGTTCCCCGGGTCCTATAAGCACATTCGGGGTTTTAGCAAATAAAACCGGCTCCCGGGGGATTGAAAAAGGATGCGGGTTGGCAGAAATACCTTCCTGCACATGCTCCCGGTAATTAAGGCCCACCGCAATGATCTTGGAAGGGGCAAGGGTAATCCCCGCAGCGGTTCCCGCGATGGGTAATGTACGCAGGGTTTTGTTTTTCTCTTGCAATACTTTTTTCCTATTTTTGCTAAGAAACCGGTTGAGCCGCCAGGCTTGGTACAACCCGGTTGTTCCGCACAGAGGATCCCTCATACCTGAGAGATATGGTACCCTTGCGGCCGTCCGCAACAAGAACCGTTCCCGGAATCCCTGATGCTAATATAAAGAAAGAAAGGGGATCCTCCAATTCTTTCTGAATGGTCCGCCGGAGCGGCCGGACCCCGTATTTCGGATCCCAACCCTTTTCTAGGAGGATCCGTCGGGCTGCAGGCATAACTTTAAGGCCATAGCCCTGTTCCGCCAGGCGCCGGGAAAGCGCTTCAAGCTGTATCTCCAATATAGCTTCTACCTGTTTCATATCCAAGGGATGGAATACCACCACATCATCCAGACGATTGATGAATTCCGGGTTAAAAAGACGGCGCAGTTCTGCCAAGGCAAAGGAACTTATCTCTTTGTGGCCCATGATCCCGGTTCCCATGCCAAAGCCGAGCTGGGAATCCCGGGAAATCTCCCGTATTCCGGCGTTACTGGTCATAATGATCACCGTATTACGGAAACTCACCGTATGACCCAAGGTATCCTTGAGTTCCCCTTCCTCAAGGACCTGCAGCAAGAGGTTACATACATCCCGATGGGCCTTTTCAATCTCGTCAAAGAGGATCACCCGGTAGGGGTTCCTTCGGATTCGTTCAGTTAAAAATCCTCCTTCTTCGTATCCTACATACCCCGGCGGGGCGCCCACGAGCCGGGAAGTATTATGTTTTTCCATATAATCGGACATATCAATCCGGACGAGGGACGCTTCGGTACCGAACAGATACGCCGCAAGGCGCTTGGCTAACAGGGTTTTTCCAACCCCCGTAGGACCCAAGAATATGAAAGAACCCAAGGGACGATCCGGTGAAGCGATCCCTGCCCGGGATCTCCTTATAGCCTGGGCAATCCGTCGCACCGCATCATCCTGGCCGATGACCTGCTGGTGCAATTTCGCCTCAATCGTGAGCAGCAGTTTTGATTCCTGTTCTTCTAAATGCATCAGGGGGATTCCGGTAATTTCAGACACCACCCGGCGAATATCCCCTTCTTCGACGAGGGGGACCTGGTTATCCGCAACTCGTTCCCAGGCGCGACGGACTGATTCAAGCTGAGTCCGGAGATTCCGCACCTTATCCCGTACGTGGGCGGCCCGCTCATAATCCTGAGCAGAAACCATGGCGCTTTTTTCAGTGATCAACCGAAAAAGTTCAGCCTCAATGCCGGTAAGTTCAGGAGGCTCTCCTTTGAGTCCCAGCCGCTTCATAGCCCCGGCTTCATCAAGGATATCAATGGCCTTATCCGGCATGTACCGATCGGTAATGTACCGTTGGGCCAGTTTTGCCGCGGCATGAACCGCCTCTTGGGTGTACTGTACCCGATGGTGTTCCTCATAGTACTTTTGTATCCCCTTGAGGATTTCCAAGGTTTCCTCAAAACTCGGTTCATCTACGGTGATAATTTGAAAACGCCGCTCCAAAGCAGGATCTTTCTCAAAATGCTTGCGGTATTCTGTCATGGTAGTCGCACCGATACAATGAAGTTCACCCCGGGAAAGACCGGGTTTAACCATATTGGAAGCATCTATAGTCCCTTCCGCGCCTCCTGCCCCGATAATAGTGTGGATCTCATCGATAAACAGAATCACATTCCCGGTTTGGGATATTTCCTTCATGATTTTCTTGAACCGATCTTCAAATTCCCCCCGGTATTTAGTACCGGCTACCACAGCACCCAGATCCAGGGAAAGAATTCGCCGGTCTGCCAGGGTTTCAGGGGCATCTTCGCGGACTAAAAGCTGAGCAAGGCCTTCCACAATCGCGGTCTTTCCCACCCCAGGCTCCCCCAGGAGGATCGGATTATTCTTGGTTCGCCGGACCAGGATCCGGATCGCCCGGTCAATCTCTTTCTGCCTCCCTACCAGGGGATCCAACTTACCCGCCCGGGCAAGCGCGGTGAGGTCCCGGGAATAGCTGTCCAGGATAGGAGTAAGGGAGGGATAGGTAGCAGGTTTTATCCGAGAAATGGGAATGGATGGTATCCCGTCTCTGACCTCATCAGAACAAGGGTAACGGGGTCCGCATCCCCCTGCCTCTTCATACGCTTCTGCTTCCGCGTGGGAAGCACGGTTAAACGTGGTCTGCACCACCACCCGGAACATATCCGGATCCACTGCCCGCTCATCCAGGTATACCTGGATGATAGAATTCTGCTCCCGCATCGCTGCTAACAAGAGATGTTCCGTACCGATATGCATGTTTCCCATGGAACGAGCCTCATCCACCGCGAGATCCAGCATGGTTTTGGTCCGTTTTGACAACGGAACATCCCCATACATCGTGGCCCCCGTACGGGGGATCCCCTTCTCCAGGGTACGCCTGAATTCCAGCAAATCTATCCTGAGAAATATCAGGGCCTTGGAAGCGGTTCCTGATCCGTCTTTAAGCAGTGCGATGATAATATGTTCAGGCATGAGTTCGTCTGAATTTAAACGGCGCCCTTCTTCTTGGGCGTGGTTAGATAATATGCGCTGTACCCGCCTGGTTAACCCTAAACCTTTAAACACAAAAGCCCCCGATCATGGAGAAGTTTTTTACCTCGGAGGGTGTGGGGTTTTGCCTTTTTCTGTATTTTCATACAGATAGGATCTAGTAATCGCCGTTACCGCGTTCCTAAAGACCGACACCCGGCCTGGTATGGATGTTTACGAAAAGCGCTCCCCTCCCCAGGGTACTAACCTTCTTCTGTTATTCTTTTAACCATATCACAATCCCCCCAGGATCTGCAACAGATAGGAACGACAAAAAACAGAAATGATCAAGTAACCGCATCCCCATAGGGTAATAGGGGGCTACAAGAAAACTGGGAGTTAAAACCCAGGATAAACGCATAGAAATTCCCCTGTAACCCCTCCATGTGATATCCTCTCTTTTTGGAGGACAACATGGCGAAAAAAAGCGCGAAAATTAACGAAATCAAGGAGATGATGGGAGAA